>SKWV01000001.1 GCA_007128755.1 Trueperaceae bacterium | reverse complement strand
TGAGCGTTCCCACCTCCTTGTGAGGGTAAGTCCCCCGGAAGACCACCGGGTTGATAGGCTGGGAGTGTAAGCACGGCAACGTGTTCAGCTGACCAGTACTAATCGGACGAGGACGTAACCACTGTTGGACTCATCCAACTGCTTTCGGACACGGATCTCATGACTCCTATCGCTTGTCAACTATCTTTTCTCTTCGTGCTCTTGGCGCGGTGGACCCACCCGATCCCATCCCGAACTCGGAAGTTAAGCACCGCAGCGCCGATGATAGTTGGGGGGCAGCTCCCTGCGAAAGTAGGTCAGTGCGAGGAGTTATTTTGCGAGAGGAAGGTCTGGAGCAGGTGTTCCGGGCCTTCTTCGCTACGCGGGAGTAGCTCAGCTGGTAGAGCACTACCTTGCCAAGGTAGATGTCGCCGGTTCGAATCCGGTCTCCCGCTCCAGACGACGACGGCCGCCCTTCGGGGCGGCCGTTCTGCGTGTGTGGGCTCGATGCCCCGAGCGTCAGTCCGACGGCGACGGTTCGGCCAGCAAGTCGGCCGTCCGGGCGAGCGCTAGCGCGAGCGCGGCCACCTCGCGCCACTCGGACGCCGAGCGATCCTCGCGCTCGGGTGCCGGCGTGCGCGCGTCCGCTCCGGTGGAGGAGGCTGCCAGCGACGGCGATACCTCCTCGAGGAGCGACCACGTTCCCGCCGCGCGTGTGCGCAGGTCGGCGAGCGCCTGTTCGAGCTGCCCCGCCGCTCGCTCGATGGCGGCGCCGCCCGACGATCGGGACGGCGCAGCGTCTTCGTCGGGCGCAGGCGCGCCCTCGTCCGTGATCGGCGGATCCGCATCGAGCCCCGCCCGCTCGGCGTCGCCTGCACCCTCCTCGGGGCGCGCCTCGTCGGTGGGGACCGCGGTGGAGGCGACGGCCTCCGGCTCCCTGTCCGACTCGTCTCGCTCGGCGGCGATCTCGAGCAAGAGCTGCTCGAGCGGCACGTGGATCCTGCGGTCGTGGTTGTGGAGCGAGCGCTCGAAGTCGACGGTGACGGTCTCCAGGGCGAGGAGGTACCTCGCGGCCGGCTCGCCGTCGACGTCGAGCTCGAAGGAGTAGGCGTTCACGAGCTCGCCCGACAGGAAGTGCAGGCGACCCTTGCGGGCGCCGGAGCGCACGAACAGCGCGCAGGTCTTGCGCTCGAGGTGCATGAGCTGCAACAGGGTCGCGAGCGGTACGTTGGAGAGGCGTCCCCGCGCCGTCGCGGCGCGTGCGTCCAGCACCGCCTTGGCGACGATCGCGGGCGAGGCCGGTTTCCTGAGGACGCTGATCGAACCCAGGGTCGCAAGGCCGTGATGCACCGCATCGGGAGCCATCACCGAGAGGACGACGATGGGCAGGTTCGGGCGGTGGCGGCTCGCGTGCGCCAGCAGCTCGAAGCCGTCCATGACCGGCATGTGGACGTCCGTCACGAGGACATCGACCGGATGCTCCTCGAGGAACGCGGCGGCCTCCTTGCCGTTGTTCGCGGTCGCGATCTCGAAGCCCGGCAGGTGCGCCGGCAGGCCCTCCTCGAGGAGCTTCAGGACGGCCGGTTCGTCGTCGACCAGCAGCACGATCTTCAGGCTGCCGCTCACGCGGTCGTGCCGTCGGTGGCGCGGGCGGGCTCCGTGTCGGCCACCGGGAGCATCGGCGGGTGGTCGTCGAACAGACCCTCGACCCGTCCGAGGATCTCCCGTGCGAGTCGCGAGACCTCCTCGCGGAACGTCTCCAGCTCGAGGCGGCGGCGCTCGCGGGCGGCGGCGACCTCGTCGAAGACGCGCCTCGCCTCTCGGAAGGCGGCCACTTCGTCGCCGACCGCGGCGAGCGCCTCGTCGGCGGCCTGGACGCGCCGGGCGAGCCGGTCCATGGCGCCCAGCAGCTGTGCGGCGTGGGGCTCGAGCGCCGGAGGTTCGGTCGTGCTGGCCTCCGCGGGGGTGGGAGCTGGCACGTCGAGGATCGGTTCGGGAGCAGCGTGTCGTGGCGGCGCAGCGAGCGCGGCGGCGGGGATGCCGATCACCTCGGCCTCGGTAGGATCGGGATCGGTGGCTCGGTCGTCGCCGAAGGACATGGCACCCTCCTCGGGATCGGCGGCTTCGGGTGCCGCTCCCATCACCAACGTAGGCCCAGCGGGGCCCCGGCCGGATGCCGCGGCTCCCATCGCTTCACGAACGTGCACGGACGGCCGCCCGACGCGCCGCACGTGCGCGTGATGCTGGTCCTGCTGCAGCGCCACGTCGATCAGCATCAGCTGCATCGGCGTGTGGATGACCCTGCGCACGTCCTCCGGGAGGTGCCCGAACTCGATCACCGTGTCGTCCCAGCCGAGGATGTCGTAGGCCGCAGCCTCGCCCTCCGCACCGAAATCCTCGGAGAAGGCGTTCACGAGCTGGCCGGACTGGAAGTAGAGCCGCCCCATGCGGCGTCCGGACGTGATCAGCATGAGACAACTGCGGCGCTCAGCCTCGACCAGCTGCAGGACGGCCGGCAACCCGATGCCCTCCACCTGTCCGAGCTCGACGCGCTCGAGCGCGTCGACGACGGCCGCGGCGACGTCGTCATGGGTCGCCGGCTTGCGCAGCACCCTGAGGCCGCGGTACCGGGAGAGCCGCGCATCGAGATCGCGCGTCGTCATCCCCGAGAGCACCACGATGGGCAGGGACGAGAACCGATTGTTCACCGTCGCAATCAGGAAGAAGCCATCCAGGACCGGCATGGAGAGGTCGGTCACGAGCACGTCGATCGTGCGGCTCTCGAGGATCGCGAGCGCCTCGCGGCCGTTGCTGGCAGCGACGACGTCGGCGAGGTCCAAGACCGTCGTGAGGCCGCTCTGCAGCACGTGCAGCGTTGCCGGATCGTCGTCGACGAGGAGGATGGTCCTTCGCTCGCTCATGGGAACTCGGTTCGGGGTCGACGCATATAGCGTCGATGATGCGGCATGCGCGTGCTGGGCACGGTGAAGAACCCCCGACATGACGTGCGCCACCGACTATGATGTGGGTTCACCCCAGCAACGAGCGTCCTCGGAGCGCTCCCAACGGAGGTCCACCGTGATCGATGCCGTCCGCCTCAGGCTCGCCCGAAGCGTCGACGTCCCCATCCTCGCCTCGATGAACCAGGAGTTGATCCGCGCCGAAGGCGGTCCCGCGCACCTGACGCTCGGGGAGCTCACGAAGCGCATGGGCAGCTTCCTGGAGTACGGGTACGAGGCGCACCTGATCGAGGTGAACGAGGACCTCGCGGGCTACGCGCTCTACCGACGCGACGTCGATCACGTCGCCGTCCGCCAGTTCTACGTGGCGTCGCGCCGTCGTCGCACCGGCGTGGGGCGCATGGCCGTGGAGTGGCTGCGCGAACACGCCTGGCAGGACACGCGCGTCATGCTCCAAGTCCGGACGGGGAACGACGCCGCGCTCGGCTTCTGGCGGGCGCTCGGCTTCGAGGGTACCGCCGTCAACCTCGAGTGGTCACCGCCGGCCGTCGGCAGCACCGTGCGCTAGCGCCGACGCGCCGGCGCGCGGCACCGTCCCGTCCGCCCGTCAGTCGCCCTGGGCCAGCGAGGGCCGCTCGTCGTCGTACAGCTGGCGGTACGTCTCCAGGTTGACCATGACGCGCTGAAGGTACTCCCGCGTCTCGAGCGCGTCGATGAAGCGGTAGAAGTCGTCCCTGTTCCCCTGGACGACCTCCCCCTGCATCAGGCGACGGATGTAGCCCTGTCCGCGGTTGTAGGACGTGACGATGAGCTCGAGGTCGTCATCGTGGTAGTTGCTCAACCACCGCAGGTAGTGGACGCCGTAGCGCACGTTCGCCTCCACGTCCCAGGGGTCGCCCGGCGTCTCGCGCAGCAGTTCGGCGATCCAGTCCCAGGTCGACGGGATCACCTGCATCAACCCCTGGGCGTTCGAGTGTGACAGCGCCACCGGCGAGAACGCCGACTCCTGTCGCATGATCGACCACACGAGCGCGGGCTCGATGTCGTAGGTGGCCGAGAACCGCTCGACGGTCGAGCCGTAGGCGCGGGGGTACGCGAGCCGCCACACGCGCGCGTCGTGCATGCCGGCGCTCACGAGGCTCGCCGCGGCGCGCTGGCTCTGGCGGTACTCGCCATAGAGCGACTGCAGCGTCTCGGCGATGGTGACGACGACCGCCGGGTCGGTCGCGGCGCGCATGGCGAAGACGAGTTCTCCGACCGCCGCCTCGTGGTCATGCACGATCGCCAGCGAGCGCGCGAGCCGCACGGCCGCCGGCTCGTCGACCAGGGCGAGGGAGCTCTCCTGCGGCACCGTCACCGGCTTGCCGAGCAGCAGCCCGAAGTACGAGCCCGCGGGCACCAGCTCGGCCGCCCGCGCCGCGCGAGCCTCGTCGCCCTGGCGCGCCGCCAGGACGTAGGCGCGGTAGGCGGCGTCGTCGGCGTAGGTGGCGTCGCCGTTGCGGGCGATGCGGAGGTAGGCGTCGATCGCCGCGTCGATGCGGCCGCTCGTCTCCAGCCACGACGTGGCGAGCCACATCTGCGACGGGACGCCGGTGGCGAGCAGGAACTCGGCGCCCAGATCGGTGCGGCCGGTGCGGCCGGCGACGAGCCCGCGCCCGTACGACCCGCCGCCGGGGAGCGCGGCGAAGGCGGCGTCGGCCTCGGCCCAGCGCTCGAGCGAGAAGAGCGACCAGGCCTCGCCCTCACGGGCGGCGACCGCGTGCGGGACCTCGGTCGACCAGCGCCGGAAGGCGTCGAGCGCGCGCTCGTGGTTCCCGAGCGCGCGGTGGGCGGGACCCTCGATGGAGGGGGCGGCGCGGCCGTCCAGGGCCTCGAGCGCGAGACGGTTCTGCCGCGCCTGGAGGAAGGTGTTGGCGCGCCGATAGGGATCGGTCTCGAGGCGCTTGATGGCGGCGATGGCGGCCTGGTGCGGCAACGCCTCGCGGTACGCCTGCAGCGCGCGCTCCGGCTGCCCCGCGGCCTCGGCCACGCGAGCGACCTCGACCATGAGCGCGCGACGCGCGACGCGTTCCAGCGGGTCCTCGATCCGGAGGGCGAGCACCCGCTCGTAGTGGTCGAGGCGTTGCGAGGGATCGAGCGCCGGCGCTTCGGCGAGCACGAGTGCCGCACGATACGCCAGGAAGGAGTCGTCGGCGAAGGCGATGGTGCTGATGGTGGCGAGGTCGCCCTCGGCGAGGGCGGCGCGGTAGGCGCCGTAGGCGAGGAGCGGGTCGGCCTCGTAGGGGTCGGCGATGTGCACGAGCACGGGAGGCGCTGGGATCCGGATGGGCCCCGCCGGCCAGACGGCCACGGCGACGGACGTGAGGGCGATGGCGATCAGCGTGGCGGCGAGGGCTCTAGGTGGCATATCTCGTGATTCTACGACGAGCCCTTGAACGGCGGCTGAGAGAGGCGAGCGAGGGGCTAGTGTCGCGATGAAAAGACAT
>SKWV01000357.1 GCA_007128755.1 Trueperaceae bacterium | reverse complement strand
GTGCAGAGCGCCCTCGACGCCGCCCTGACGCGGCTGCCGAAGGTCAGCGGCGCCGACGCGCAGTACCTGGCCCCCGAGCTCGCCACCGCCTTCGACGCGGCGGAGCAGACCGCGACCGCCTGGGGCGACGCCTTCGTCGCGGCCGACACCTTGCTGGTGGCCGTGCGCCGCTCCGCCGGCGACGCGCTGGCGATGCTGCCCTCGGCCGACGAGCTCGAGGAGGCGGCGCGCGCGGTCCGCGGCGGCCGCCACGTCGACAGCCGGACGGCCGAGTCGAGCTTCGAGGCGCTGGAGCGCTACGGCATCGACCTCACCCAGCGCGCCCGCGACGGTGGGCTCGACCCCGTCATCGGCCGCGACGAGGAGATCCGCCGCGCCATCCAGATCCTGCTCAGGCGCACCAAGAACAACCCCGTGCTCATCGGCGAGCCCGGCGTCGGCAAGACCGCGATCGCCGAGGGCCTCGCCCAGCGCATCGTCAACAAGGACGTGCCCGAAGGCCTGCAGGGCAAGCGCGTCATCCAGCTCGACATGGGCAGCCTGCTCGCCGGGGCGAAGTACCGCGGCGAGTTCGAGGAGCGGCTCAAGGGCGTGATCCAGGAGACGGTCGGCTCCAAGGGCGACGTCGTGCTCTTCATCGACGAGCTGCACACCATCGTCGGCGCCGGCAAGGCCGAGGGTGCCGTCGACGCGGGCAACATGCTCAAGCCGCCGCTGGCGCGCGGCGAGCTCCGCATGATCGGCGCCACCACCCTGAACGAGTACCGCCAGATCGAGAAGGACGCCGCGCTCGAGCGGCGCTTCCAGCCCATCGTCGTCGACGAGCCGACGGTGGAGGAGACCGTCAGCATCCTGCGCGGGCTCAAGGAGAAGTACCAGGTCCACCACGGCGTCGACATCACCGACGGCGCGATCGTGGCGGCCGCCTCGCTGTCGCACCGCTACATCGCCGACCGCCAGCTGCCCGACAAGGCGATCGACCTCATCGACGAGGCCGCGAGCCGGATCCGCGTGCAGCTCGACAGCCTGCCGGAGGAGATCGACGTCCTCCGGCGCCGCAAGCTGCAGCTCGAGATCGAGGCGCAGGCGCTCAAGGGCGACGACGACACCGAGGCCGCGCACCGCCGCATGCGGATCGAGGAGGAGCTCCGCGCGATCCAGGACCAGGTCGACCGCGCCACCAGCGACTGGGAGGCCGAGCGGCGGATCCACGACGAGCTCAAGGGCGCGACGGAGAGCCTCGATCGGGTGCGGACGCAGATCGACGCGGCCGAGCGCGACTACGACCTCGAGCGCGCCGCCCAGCTCCGCTACGGCGAGCTGCCCCAGCTGGAGCGGCGCATCGTCGAGATGAAGGACCGGCTCGACGGCGCCCGTTACGTCCGGCTCGAGGTCGGCGAGGACGAGGTCGCGGCGGTCGTGAGCCGCGCGACGAAGATCCCGCTGGCGCGGCTCATGGAGGGCGAGCGGGAGAAGCTGCTGCGGATCGAGGAGGCGCTGCATCGCCGCGTGATCGGCCAGGACGAGGCCATCACCGCCGTGGCCGACGCCATCCGGCGCTCGCGCGCCGGCCTCGCCGACCCCGACCGCCCCATCGGGTCGTTCATCTTCCTCGGCCCCACCGGCGTCGGGAAGACGGAGACCGCCAAGGCGCTCGCCGCGGAGCTCTTCGACAGCGAGGAGCACATGATCCGGCTCGACATGTCGGAGTTCATGGAGAAGCACACCGTCGCGCGGCTCATCGGCGCGCCTCCCGGGTACATCGGCTACGAGGAGGGCGGGCAGCTCACCGAGGCGGTGCGCCGCAAGCCGTACGCCGTCCTGCTCTTCGACGAGATCGAGAAGGCGCACCCCGACGTGTTCAACGCGCTGCTGCAACTGCTCGACGACGGCCGCCTCACCGACGCGCACGGACGCACCGTCGACTTCCGCAACACCGTCGTCATCATGACGAGCAACGTCGGCTCGCCGCAGATCCTCGAGGCGTCCCGCAGCGGGCTCGACGCGGAGGCGATCAAGGCGACCGTGTTCGGCCTCCTGCAACAGCAGTTCCGGCCGGAGTTCCTCAACCGCGTCGACGACACCATCGTGTTCCACGCGCTCGACCAGACGCAGGTGGAGCGGATCGCCGAGATCCAGCTCGAGCGCGTGCGGCGACGGCTCGCCGACCGGCGCATCGAGCTCGACGTGACGCCGGGCGCGCTGGCGCAGCTCGCGCGCATCGGCTTCGATCCCGTGTTCGGGGCGCGTCCGCTCAAGCGCGCCGTGCAGGCGTCGATCGAGACGCCGCTCTCGAAGCGGATCATCGCGGGCGAGGTGGAGGCCGGCGACACCGTCGTCGTCGACGTCGGTGCGGCAGGGTTCACGTTCGACAGGCGCCGCGAGGCGCCGGCGCCGAACTGACGCGGCGGTCCCAGGACGGTATCGTCGAACGCGTGACGACCGAACTCATGCTGATCGTGCCGCACCCGGACGACGAGGCCTTCGGTGCCGGTGGCCTGCTGGCGAAGATGGCCGATGCCGGGCGCGCCACCGCCACCTTGCATCTCACGCGAGGCCGAGCCGGACGCTCGCTCGGGCTCGCCCGCCCCGGCGAGCTCGCCGCGCTGCGCGAGGGGGAGCTCCGCGCCGCCCTGGCGACGCTCGGCGTCGCCGACGTGACGGTGTGGGACGAGCACGACTACGTGCCCGACGCGGACCGCGGCATCGACCAGCACGCGGGCTTGGCGTCGCTGCCGAGCGCCCAGATCGCCGAGCGCGTCGCGGCCGAGATCGACCGGGTGGCGCCCAAGGCCATCGTGACCTTCGGCCCCAACGGCGCGAACGGCCATCCGGACCACGTCGCCACGCATCGCGCCGTGGTGGCGGCGCTGGGTCTCCTGGGGGCGCAGCACGACGTGCGGCTCTACGCCTACGCGGCCGACGTCGCCTACGAGGGGGCCGCGCGCTCCGGGTTCCTGAGCGCCGAGGAGATCCTCCGGCTCCATCTGCCGCCCACGCACGTGGTCGAGGTCGACGCCTGGATCGAGACCAAGCTGGCCGCCCTCGCGTGCCACCGCTCGCAGGCCCTCTCGGTGCTGGAGTTCATGCGCCGCTTCCCGCGCCGCCTCCGCGTCGAGACGTTCCACCGTCTGCGGCCGACGACCGAGCCCGGCAACGGGCCCAGGACCGTCGCCTGGTTGTGAAAGGCGCCTCCATGACGCGTCAGGCGCGTGTTAGCGTGACGTCGTGATCTTCAGGCGGTCCGCCTTGGCCGAACTCGAGCCCGCGCAGCGAGCGCTGGCCGAGGGTCGCTACGACGTCGCGTTCACGCTGCTCGAGAACGCGGCCAAGCGACCGCGGCCGGCGGCCGCCCAGGCGCAGTACTGGCTCCACCTCGCCGCGGTCTACGCGCTCTACGGCGACGAAGGCCTCGAGAACGGCGGGCCCGCCCTCAAGGCCGCCGTGGGGTGCGACCCGAACCTCGTCGAGCATCCGCTCTACCAGGCGCTCTTCTGGGAGTTCGCGGCGTACCGCGGCGGCGGCGTCTCGGACGTGAAGCGCGGACTGCGCTTGGCGACCACGGCCGAGCACCCGACGGCGGCGTATCACGCCGCCTCGGCCCTGCTCGCGGTCGGGGCCGCCAAGAGCTCCGCCCGCCGCCTCGAGGCCATCGAGCCCGACGCGCTCCCCGCCTACCTCGTGTGGCGCCGCTGGTCGCTCCTCGGGCAGTCCTACGAGACGCTCGGCGACTGGTCGGCCGCGGCCGCCGCGTACCTGCAGGCCGTCACGCTCGCGCCCGTCGAGGAACGCGACGCCGAACGCGTGAGCCACGCCTCCTGCCTGCTCGAACTCGGGCGCACGAGCGACGTGATCGTGGCGCTCGCGGGCGTCGAGGAGCATCGGCTCGGCCCCGACGACCGGGCGACCATGCGCTACGTCGAGGGTCGCGCCCACCTCGACGCCGGGAACCCCAACCGGGCGGTGGAACTCTTCGTCATGGCCCGGGCCCTGGATCCGGCCGACGAGCCGACGTTCTCCCTCGCCTTCGCGATGGGCCAGGCGCTCACCGCCGTAGGCCGCTTCGACGAGGCCGTCGCAGCCCTGCGCGACGCCATCGACGTGGCTCCGGCCGACCACCGCGCCTACGCCCAGCACGAGGCCGCCTTCGCGCTCGCCGAGTCCGAGCACCTGACCGAGGCCGAGGGCATGCTCGAGGAGGTCGTCTCCGATCCGGCGTACCCGCACCGCCCGGACGCGGTCGCCGACTTGGCCGACGTGCGGCTCAAGATGGGCGAGTACGACTCGGCGGAGGCGCTGGCCGAGCAGGCGCTCGAGATGGGCGCGACCGCCACGGGGTGCCTCGTGTTGGGTTCGCTGGCGTTCGAGTACTTCCGGCTCGACGACGCCATCAGCTGGTTCGAGCAGGCGATCAGCGCCTCCGCGGCCGGCGACGCGGCGTGGCTCGCCGCGCACCAGGTCCTGGCCGACGTCTACGCCCAGAAGGGCGAGGGCAGCGCCGAGCGCGTCCTGCACCATGCGCTCGCGGCGCTCGAGCACACCGATGCCGGCAGCGAGTGGCGTCTTCCGCTCCAGCGGCACGTCCACTGGGCCCGCGAGGCGCTCGGCGGGCACGATCGCGTCCTGAACTGATCGTGACGGGCACCCTGACCGGGTCGAAGGCCTGACGTGGAGGGCCTCCTGATCGCGGCGGAGCTCGCTCGGCTCCGGCCCCTCCTCCCGGCGCAGCGGTTGCCCTGGCGCTTCCTCGGCGAGACCACGCTGGTGCTGCCGATCGTCCCCGAGGGCGCGCTCTGGATCGAGCTGCACCCCACCCGGCCTCGCGTGGTGATCGGCGCCATGCCGGCCGACACGGAGGGGCCCGCCACGTCCTTCGCCCGCACGCTCCATGCGCGTGCCGGCGGACCCCTCGTCGACGTGCAGCAGTTCGCCCTCGATCGCCGGTTCGTGCTCCACTTCGGCGCGAGCGACGGCTTCGTGCCGGTGCCCGCCATCCAGCTCATGGTCGAGCTCACCGGCCACCACGCCAACGCGCTGCTGCTGGAGCCGAGCGGCCGCATCGTGGCCGTCCAGCGCGAGGTGACCGCGGCGCGCAACCGTCACCGGCAGCTCGTCGGCGGGGCGCCCTACCGCCCGCCGCCGCCGTACGACAAGCTCGACCCGCGCGAGGCCGATCTCGGCGTCGTCGCCAGCGTGCTCCGCGGGAGAGCGTTGGCGCGCGCGTACGAGCGCATCGACGGGGTGGGGAAGACGCTGGCGCGGGCCTGGGCCCACCTCGCCGGCGTCGATCCCGCGCACGCGCTCACCGGCGCCGACCTGGACGCCGCGTTGGCGGCGCTGCCGGGATTGGTGGCCGATCCGGCCGGCGCCGTGCGGGCCGCCACGTCGGCCGAGGCCCAGGGGGTGGACCCGGAGTCGGAACACGCGCGGGCG
>SKWV01000281.1 GCA_007128755.1 Trueperaceae bacterium | reverse complement strand
TGGCGTGCTCGACGCGGCCGTCATGCACCACGGCGGTGGGGGTGCGCGCCAGCGTGGGGTCGCGCCGCTGGGCGAGCCAGATGGGGAGCGGGTCGAGCAGCAGGGCGACCACCTGGGTGGTGGTGTCGGGGCGGGCGCGGCGCACGGGGGTGCTCGCCGCGCCCGCACTCGGTGCCGGCGATTCGGGCGGGCGGCGTCGTGGCGCGCGCGCGGGTTGCGGGAGGCGGAAGAGCGTGTCCATCATCGTTCCCTCATGCGGGTGCTACGATGGGGCGCAGCACCGGCGGGGCCGAGAGGCCCGAGCTGGAGCGAGACGAGGGCACATCCTCCTGCTTGGCCGCGGTCTGGATGTGCCTTCGTGCGTTGGGGGGCGAGGGAGCCTCTGCCTAGCTGCTCCTCTCTCCATCGGTCATGAGTTCCTGCACGATCGGGCCGCGCAGCAGGCTGCGGAAGACGCCGTCGACGCGGACGTGGCTCGCGGCGACCTCCAGGGTGGGGTAGTCGGCGTTGTGGGGGCGGAGGCGGTAGCGCGGCGGGTTCGCGCCCTCCCACTCGAGGTACTTGAGGGTGGCTTCGTCGTCACCGATGCGCAGGGCGCAGATCTCGCCCGAGCGCTGCGGGAGCCGGGCGGAGAGCAGCACCACGTCGCCGTCCTCGATGCGCTCCGCCATGGAGTCCCCGCGCACGCGCAGGGCGAAGCCGACCCCGGGGAGTCGCAGGTAGCCCTCCGGCTCGGCGTAGGCACCCGTGGGGAGGCCTGCGGCGATCTCGCCGTAGACGGGCACGCCCGCGGCGACGCCCGAGAGCCGGACCCGGGGGCTGCGGCCGGGGCCGCGCGAGGTGACGCGGAGGTGCCCCTTGGCCTCGAGCGCGGCGAGGTGCTCACGCAGGGTGGGGTAGCTGATCGCGAAGGCGCGGGCGACCGCACTCAGGTCCGGGAGGTGACCGTCGCGCTCGTCCGCCTCGCGGAGGGCGTCCAGGATTCGCAACTGCTTGTGGGGGCGTGGCGGCATCCCGTCTCCTCTCGATACCCTTAATTACTAAGGGTACGCCATGATAGACCCCAGGACGGGGGGCGTCAAGCGGAGGTGAGGCGAGGCATCCGATGCCGGAACGCGGGCGCGGCCGCCGCCGCTCGCGCTAGAGTTCGCGCACGCCGCCGCGGATCCCGCGTACGGCATGCACGACCCCGAAGGAGCGAGCGATGAGCGACTACTACGACCTGGGAAGACACGGTCGGACCGTGAGCACCCGCTCGGCCGACGCGCAGACCTGGTTCGACCGGGGCCTCGTGTGGTGCTACGCCTACAACCACGACGAGTCCGTGCGCTGCTTCCAGAAAGCCATCGAGCACGATGACGGCTGCGCGATGGCGCACTGGGGTGTGGCCTACGCCTCGGGATCGAACTACAACAAGCCGTGGGAGGCGTTCGGTCCCGACGAACTCCCGGCGTCGGTCGCGACCGCCCGCGCGGCGGTCGAGGCCGCGCTGGCCCGCCTCGACGGGGCGACGCCGGTCGAGCAGGCGCTCGTGCGGGCGTTGCAGGCGCGCTACCCGTCCGGCCACGCTCGCAGCGCCGACGACCTGCACGCCTGGAACGATGCCTACGCCGCCGCGATGCGCGACGTGTACGCGGCGTTCGGCGACGACCTCGACGTGGCGGCCCTGTTCGCCGAAGCGCTCATCAACCGCACGCCGTGGCGACTCTGGGAGCTACCGACGGGGGCACCGGCCGCGGGCGCCGATACGCTCGAGGCCGTCGACGTGCTCGAACGCGCCATCCGCGCCATGACCATCGACGGTGACCTGCACCACCCGGGTGTGCTCCACATGTACGTCCACACCATGGAGATGTCGCCGCACCCCGAGCGCGCCTTGCGCGCCTGCGACGCGCTGCGCGACCTGGTTCCCGACGCCGGCCACCTGCTCCACATGCCGTCACACATCGACGTCCTCTGCGGGCACTACTACGAGGCGATGGTCGCCAACGAGCGGGCGATCGCGGCGGATCGCCTCTACCTGGAGCGCGAGGGACCCCTCAACTTCTACACGCTCTACCGGAGTCACGACCAGCACTTCAAGATCTACGCGGCGATGTTCCTGGGGCAGTTCCGTCCGGCGCTGCTGGCGGCCGACGAGCTGGCGGCGACGATCCCGGAGGCGTTGCTGCGCGTCACCACGCCGCCGATGGCCGACTGGCTCGAGGGCTTCATCCCCATGAAGATGCACGTGCTCGTGCGTTTCGGCAGGTGGCGCGAGATTCTCGACGAGCCGCTGCCGGACGATCCGGAGCTCTACTGCGTTACGACGGCCATGCGGCATTACGCCAAGGGCGTGGCGCACGCCGCGCAAGGCCACGTCGCCGCTGCCGTAGCCGAGCAGGAGCGGTTCGTCGCGGCGGTGCGCCGCGTGCCCGAGTCGCGGTACGTCTTCAACAACCGCTGCATCGACATCCTGGCGGTGGCGGCGGCGATGCTCGGCGGCGAGATCCTCTACCGCAAGGGTGACCATGACGAGGCCTTCGCCCGGCTCCGTGAGGCCGTGGCCCTCGACGACGGTCTGCCCTACGACGAGCCATGGGGCTGGATGCAGCCCGTTCGGCACGCCTTGGGCGCGCTGCTCCTGGAGCAGGGGCGCGTCGACGAGGCGACCGCGGTCTACCGCGAGGACCTCGGCCTGGACGGGACGCTCAGCCGACCGGCGCAGCACCCCGACAACGTCTGGAGCCTGCACGGGTACGTGGAGTGCCTGCGGCGGCTCGGCCGGCACGACGAAGCCGCTCCCGTGCAGGCCCGGCTCGACCTCGCGCTGGCGCGGGCGGACGAGGGCATCGGCGCGTCCTGCTTCTGCCGGACCGGCGCAGGTTGCTGCGACTGACGCTCTGCAGCAACCGCATCCAGGACGTGACCCTGTGCAAAGAAGTACGTCCCTGACGCCATCTCGTGCGTAGGATGCGGCATGCCCAGCGCTTCCCGCTCCCCCCGCACCCCCGACTGGGTCAAGCACGCCGTCTTCTACCAGATCTTCCCCGACCGCTTCGCGCAGAGCGACCGCGTGCCGAAGCCCGCGCACCTCGAGCCGTGGGACGCGCCCCCGACGGTGCACGCCTACAAGGGCGGCGACCTGCTCGGGGTCGTCGAGCACCTCGATCACCTCCAGGCGCTCGGCGTGACCGCCATCTACCTCAACCCGATCTTCCAGTCGGGCGCGAACCATCGCTACCACACGCACGACTTCCTCAAGGTCGACCCGATGCTGGGCGGCGACGACGCGCTGCGCGAGCTGCTCGACGCCTGCCACGCGCGCGGCCTGCGGGTCGTGCTGGACGGGGTGTTCAACCACGCGAGCCGCGGCTTCCTGCAGTTCCACGACGTGCTCGAGAACGGCCCGGATTCGGCCTACCTCGACTGGTGGCACGTGCACGGCTTCCCGCTCAACGCCTACGAGGGAGAGGCGCGCTACGGCGCCTGGTGGAACCTCCCGGCGCTGCCGAAGTTCAACACCGCCACGCCGGCCGTGCGCGAGTACATCTTCTCGGTCGCGGAGCACTGGCTGCGCTTCGGGATCGACGGCTGGCGCCTCGACGTTCCCAACGAGATCGACGACGACGCCTTCTGGCGCGAGTTCCGGCGGCGCTGCCTGGCGGTGAACCCGGAGTGCTACATCGTCGGGGAGCTCTGGGACGACGCGAGCCGCTGGCTCCAGGGCGATCAGTTCGACGCGGTCATGAACTACCCGCTCACCCGCGCGACGCTGGGCTTCGCGGCCGAACGACTCGACGCCGACGAGGTCGCCCGTTCGGGGCTCAAGCGCATGCCGGTCCTGAGCGCGCAGGCCTTCGCCCGCGCCGTCGAGGAGGAGCTGGGCCGCTACCCCCGGCCCGTCGTCGAGGCGCAGCTCAACCTGCTCGGCTCGCACGACACCCCGCGACTGCTGACGATGCTGGCGGGCGATCGCGACGCCGCCCGACTCGCCATGCTCGCGCAGTTCACGCTGCCGGGCGCGCCGTGCGTCTACTACGGCGACGAGCTCGGCCTGCTCGGCGAACACGACCCCGGTTGCCGCCAGGGCATGCCGTGGGGCCGCGAGGGGGAGTGGGACCGCGAGATGCTCCATTGGACCCGCGATCTCGCGGCGCTGCGGCACGCCCATCCGGCCCTCCGGACCGGCGAGACGCGCTTCGTGTACGCCCACCACGGCGTGGTGGCGTACCGCCGCACGCTCGGCGACGACGACGTGCTCGTCGTGCTCAACAAGGACGGAGATTACACCAGTCATGTGGTGATTGAAGATCAGGCGGACGGACCGCGCCCCGCGCTCCTCGGAGAGATCGACGCGCACGTGAGCGGCGGCAAGCTCCGCCTCTCCATCGCCGGCCGTCGCGGCGCCGTGATCGCGCTGTAGGGTCGGCCGCGCGTTCGTCGTGACCGCCGGAGCGTGCCACCATGAGCGCATGACCCTGACCACGACGCGATCCGAAGCCCTCTTCGACCGTGCGCGCCGCGTGATGCCCGGTGGCGTGAGCTCGCCCGTGCGCGCCTTCGGCAGCGTCGGCGGCACCCCCCGCTTCGTCGCCCGCGCCGACGGCGCCTACCTCTGGGACGCCGACGACAACCGCCTCATCGACATGATCGGCTCGTGGGGGCCGATGCTCCTCGGGCACCGTCACCCGCGGGTGATCGCCGCCCTCGAGGAGGCGCTCGCCGGCGGCACGTCGTTCGGCGCCCCCACCGGCCGCGAGACCGAGCTGGCCGAGCGCATCATCGAGCGCACGCGGGGCACGGAGCGCGTGCGTTTCGTCAACTCCGGCACCGAGGCGACCATGAGCGCGCTGCGCGTCGCCCGCGGCGCCACCGGCCGCGACCGCATCGTCAAGCTCGTCGGGCACTACCACGGGCACGCCGACGGCCTCCTGGTGTCCGCGGGGTCCGGCGCCGCCACCACCGGCGTGCCGTCGTCGGCCGGCGTGCCCGAGGCGATCGCCGGCCTCACGCTCGTCGCGCCCTTCAACGACGTGAGCGCCCTCGAGGCGCTCTTCCGGGAGCACGGAAGCGACATCGCCGCGCTCATCCTCGAGCCGGTCGCCGGCAACATGGGCTTGGTGGAGCCGGAGCCCGGCTACCACGAGGCCGTTCGCGCCCTCACGCGTGAGCACGGCGCCCTGCTGGTGATCGACGAGGTCATGACCGGCTTCCGGCTCGCGCGCGGCGGCGCCACGGAGCGCTTGGACCTCGAGCCCGATCTGACGTGCTGGGGGAAGATCGTCGGCGGCGGGCTGCCCGTCGGCGCCTACGGCGGCCCGGCCGCGCTCATGGACCAGGTGTCGCCCGTCGGCAAGGTCTACCAGGCGGGCACGCTGTCGGGGAACCCGCTGGCGATGGCGGCCGGGATCGCCACCTTCGAGGCCATCGACGCCACGCCCGGGCTGTACG
>SKWV01000369.1 GCA_007128755.1 Trueperaceae bacterium | reverse complement strand
TGACGGACCAGGGCCAGCCGTCGTCGTCCCAGCCGAGCACCTCGATCCGCAGCGTGGCCGCGCCCCCGAAGGTCGCGTCGTAGCCGTGGTATACGAGGAGGTCCTGGCCGCCCGTCCGGAGTATGGCGTTGTGGCCGGAACCCGGCCAGCGCTCGGAGGGGCCGACCACGAGCGTGCCTCCCCCGTCGAGCATGGCGACGCCGTCGCGATCGACGTACGGCCCCGTCACCAGCGGCGCGCGGCCGACGCGGATGTTGTACGTGCTCTCCACGCCCTGGCAGCACTGGTCGAACGACACGAACAGGTAGTAGAAGCCGTCGCGATGCACGATGAAGGGCGCCTCGACGGCGCGTGGCGGCACGTGCCGCGCGGCGAGCGCGTGCAGCGCGTCGTCGCCCTCGGCGAGCTTGCCCGTCGCCGCGTCGATGCGCACCAGCTTGATGCCGCTCCAGAAGGAGCCGAACGTCAGCCAGGTCTCGCCCTCCGGCGTCACGACGAGGTTCGGGTCGATCGCGTTCCAGTCGTCGCCCGCCTGCGAGGCGATCACGATCCCCTCGTCCACCCAGGCGTAGGCGGGGTCGTCCGGATCGAGGGTCGCGTTCGTCGCCAGGCCGATCGCCGACACGTTGCTGCCGAACGTGGAGATCGAGAAGTAGAGGTGGTAGCGACCTGCGAAGAAGGAGATGTCGGGCGCCCACACGGCCGTCGCGCCGGCCACGTGGTCGCGGGCCCAGGACGGCAAGCCGAAGAACACCAGCCCGCATCCCTGCCAGTGCCGCAGATCGTCCGAGCACCGGATCGGGATGCCGTGCCCCGTCGTGTAGAGGTAGTAGCGGCCGTCGTGCTCCATGACGACGGGATCGCGCGCCTGGCGGATCGAGCCGGTCAGTTCCAGCTCGACCGGCTCCGTCGGCACCTGGGCCGAGCCGATGGGGAGCGCGAGCGCCGCGAGCAGGAGGGCGAGCAGGGGGGCGGGGCGGTGGCGTCGTGGGTTCATGGGTATCGCACCTCCAGGATCTGGTCGTGGGGCACCGAACCGAGCCGCCGCTCGACGCCGTCCGGCCACACGATCAGGACCTCGTCGACCACCGCTTCGCCGAGCCCGAAGTGCAGCGCGAGGTCGTTGCCGGCGCCGAGGCTGGAGCCGTTGATCACCTGCCGGTATTGGGTCCGACCGTCGCTGGTCGTCACGTAGGCCTTCGCCCCGACGGCGTCGCGGTTGACGCGCCCGCCGCCGACGAGCCGCAGGGTGAGCCAGTTGTGGTGCGCCCCGGCCGTGCCCTGGTTGCGATAGAGCGCGTAGCCCTCGTCCCAGACGCCCACCACGAAGTCGACGAAGCCGTCGTTGTCGTAATCGGCGTAGGCGAAGCCCATGGTCGGGCGCAGGCTGCCGTCGAGCGCCCACACGCTCGCGTCGCTGAAGGTGCCGTCGCCCTCGTTCCTGAAGAGCGAGTCGGGGTACGGGTGGCGGAAGTCCTCGAGGTCGGGGGCGACGCCGCCGTAGAACGAGCCGCTCAGGAACGGCATGCCGGTGGCGGCGAGGTAGAGGTCGAGGAAGCCGTCGTTGTCGAAGTCGAAGAAGGCGGTGCCCCAGCCGACGGCCTCGCCGGGCGGGTTGATCGCGACCCCGGCCTCCGGAGCCGCGCCGCGGAAGGTGCCGTCGCGCTGGTTGTGCAGCAACACCATCGAGTTCATCATGTTGGAGACGTAGAAGTCCACGTACCCGTCGTTGTCGTAGTCGCCGACCGCGATCCCCATCGAGTGCATGACGGTGTCGGCGCCGCTCGCCTTCGACACGTCGGTCCAGCACCAGCCCCCGCAACCCGGCCCGTCGTTGCGCCACAGGACGTTGCCGATGGGCGTGCGGACCTTGTCGTTCACGACGAACAGGTCGAGACTGCCGTCGCCGTCGACGTCCACGAAGGTCGCCGCGAAGCCGGCCCCGCGCCGCGCGACGTCGTCGAGCAGATGACTGACGTCGGCGAAGGTCCCGTCGCCGAGGTTGCGGTAGAGGCGGTCGCCGCTCGCGGCCTCGTCCTCCGGCTCGCACTCCGGGATGCACGACCAGTTCACGACGTAGAGGTCCAGGAAGCCGTCGTCGTCGAAGTCGCCCCAGGCGGCCGACTTCCCCTTCCCCGCGTCGCCGACGCCGGCCAGGTCGGTCACGTCCTCGAAGCCGCGTCCCTCTAGGTTGCGGAAGAGCACGTTGCGCCCGTCGGCGACCACGTAGAGATCGCGCCAGCCGTCGTTGTCGAAGTCGACCCAGGTGGCGCCGCCGCTCTTCAGGCCCGGCAGGCTCACCATGTCGGAGTAGGGCGAACGGCTGAAGGTTCCGTCTCCGTTGTTCCGGTAGAGGACGTTGCCGTCCAAGTTCCCGGTCACGTAGAGGTCCAGGAAGCCGTCGCCGTCGTAGTCACCCCACGCCGTCCCGACCGCCAGGTAGCCCTCCTTCTCGCCATAGACGTCCCACACCCCCCGATGCGTGGCGTCGATGCCGGCGAGTTCACTCACGTCCAGGAAGACCGGCGCGTGCTCCTCGGCCTGCGCGAGCGCACCGATGAGCCCGAGGATCGACAGGGTCAGGAGCGTCGCAGCGTGCCGCCATGCTCCGCGAGCGCCTCCTCCGAGGCCGGCCCGCGCCACTAGGCCACGTCGCAATCGAGCACGGTCACGGAGTGCGGCTCGAGCGTGATCGTGAAGGACGTTCCATCGGCGTCGAACGTCTGCTCGCGCACACCGACGGCGTCGGGCGTCTCGAAGGTGTTGACGGACTTGATGTCGGGACCGTTGACGACGGACGCCTTCACGGAGCCCGTGAAGCGCCCCTGCGTGAGCTCGATGGTGGTCTCACCGGCTTCGTCGCGGCTGCGGTTCACCAGGTAGACCGTCAGCCGCTTGCCGGGCGTGTCGAGGGTGGCGGAGACGTCGAGCACCCGCAGGCCGGTGAACTCGGGCGTGGAGAACGTGTCTCCCGACCAGTGCACGTCGAGGGCGCTGTCGCCGCAGGTCCGGCTGTAGAGCTCGAAGGGATGGAAGATGGTCTGGAGCACCATGCCCTCTGGTGTGGTCAGGATCGGCGCGATCACGTTCACGATCTGGGCGATGTTGGCCATCTTGACGCTCTTGGCGTGACGGATGAAGGCGTTGAAGTGCATCGCCACGACGAGGGCGTCCTCGAGGTTGTAGATCTCCTCGAGCTTGCCCTCGTTGTGCACCCGGTACCAGACGTTCCACTCGTCGACCGCGATGGGGATGTCGTGGCCCAGCTTCAGCGCCGAGCTCATGGCGCGGATGATGCCCTCGGTGCCGCTGAGCATGTCCTCCATGCGCTCCGAGATGGCCATGTAGCTCGCGAAGTCGTCGTCGCGGTACCCGCGCTCCCGGTTGTTGCCGACGTACCAGTGGATCGCCATGTAGTCGATCTGCTTCGCCGCGTGCTCCATCAGGAGCTGCACCCGCTCGACCCACGAGGGCGACCACAGCGAGACCGCGGAGGCGAGCAGCTTGATGCTGGGGTCGGTCCAGCGCATGACCTTGGCGTACTCGGTGTAGACGCGGGCGTACTCCTCGGGCGTCTTGAAGCCGATCTGCCAGGGCCCATCGACCTCGTTGCCGATGCCCCAGTACTTGACGTCGTGGGGCGCCTCGTAGCCGTGCTGCTTGCGCAGCTTGACGAGCGTCGTGTCCTTGGTGCCGTTGCAGTACTCGAGCCAATCGCGCGCCTCGCGCATGTCGCCGTCGCCGGCGTTGACGGCCAGGTACGGCTCGCTCCCGAGCTTGCGGCAGAAGTCGACGAACTCGTTGGTCCCGAAGGTGTTCGGCTCCAGGTCGTGCCACGCGAGCTCCATCCGGGTGGGCCGTTCCTCCTTGGGTCCGACGCCGTCGCGCCAGCGGTAGCCCGACACGTAGTTGCCGCCCGGATAGCGCATGACGGGCATGCGCAGCCGCTTGAGCGCCGCGAGCACGTCGGTGCGGATGCCGTCGTCGTCGGCGTGCGGCGACCCGGGCTCGTAGATGCCGCCGTAGATGCATCGGCCCAAGTGCTCGGCGAACCCGCCGAAGACGTTCGGGTCGATCGGCGCGATGACGCGCTGGGGGTCGATGACGACGCGGTTGCTCATGTCCTTCACCTCGTGTGGCTGGCGCGGAAAGCGCTCAGACCGATGTCGATGTACTGCCCGCCCCAGGCGCGCTGGGTGCGCGCGGCCAGGACGTTCCTGCCGGGTACCAGGGCGGCGCGCAACGCCTCGTCGCGCACCACGTCGACGTAGCGCTGCGTGTAGTACGGCAGCGTAACGATCAGCTGCCCATTGACGTAGATGTCGACGTCTGCGTCGTGGTGCACGCGAAGCGTCAGGTTCGTGAGGTCGGCGGGATCGGCGCCCAGATCGAACGTGGTGCGCATCCAGATCGCCTCGGTCGACCAGGGCGTCCGCGTGACCGCCTGGGGGACGTAGCCGTCGCCGAAGCCGGCGGGCGATCGGCTCCACGCATCGTCGACGAAGTCGACACCAGTCCAGCCATCGGCGGGCGGTTGGGTGGTCCAGCGCCAGTCGTGCGCCTCGAGCTCCGAGGTGGGCACCAGCGTCAGGCGGACGGGGGGCGTCAGGTAGAGGGCGGCATGAGCGGCCTGCAGGATCGCGGGGTCGATCTTCACGACCGCACGGTCGTAGGTGAGGAGCCCGTTGACCTCGATCTCCACGTCCGTGATCTGCGTGTACACGGCGGCGGCCAACCCTGGTTGGGCGATCAGGGGCCAGAGTCGCTCCAGCGCCTCGAGGTACGTCTCGGTCAGCGCATCGGCGTCCGGGAACGACTGGTAGCCCCAGTTGTCCGCGTCCTGCATGGTGTGCCCGGCGACGGGGAGGCCGAAGCCGCCGAACTCGCCCAGGACGGAGACGCGGCCTGGCGACGGGTCGGGCGCTGCCGGACCCGTGTACCAGTGGATATCGAGTATGTCCCCGGTGCCGAGGTCGTTCCAGCCCGAGGCGGCGTTGATCAGCCGGCTCGGATCGTGATCGGCGAGCTCCTCGCTGAGGCGCGCGGTGTGGTGCTGCCCCCACCCCTCGTTGAAGATGACCCAGGTGACGACCGACGGATGCGGTTGGAGCGCATCGACGATCGCGAACAGCTCACGCTCGAACTGCGGGGCCCAGGGCACCTCGCCGCTCGCTTCGCCCTGGCCGTAGGCCACGTGAGGACCGCCGTTGGGCATGTCCTGCCACACGAGCAGCCCGATCCGATCGGCCCAGGCGTACCAGCGCGCGCTTTCGACCTTGACGTGCTTGCGAACCATGTTGAAGCCGAGCAGCTTCGTGATCTCGAGGTCGTAGCGCAGCGCCTCGTCGGTCGGTGCGGTGTAGAGACCGTCGGGCCAGTAGCCCTGGTCCAGGGTGCCGTACTGGAAGAGCGCCTCGCCGTTGAGCAGGATCCGCAT
>SKWV01000086.1 GCA_007128755.1 Trueperaceae bacterium | reverse complement strand
GCGGTCGCCACCTCCTTGCCGTCGGCGACACGGACCAGCAGCGCGCGGCCCGACTCCGTGCCGTAATCGAGACCGACGGTGTACGTTCGTGATAGATCCATCGCGTCCTCCCTGGCGTCTCATCTGCACGAGCGCGGGCCTCCGGGAACGCGTGGCGCGGCGGTGTCCGCCATCGCGCCCGGCCGCGGGCGACACACGTTCGGCCGCTACATCGTGTTCCGGACCATTGCTTCCCTTGCGCCCATCAAGTCCACAATGTCACAATGCTCCACGTTTAGCACGGAGATAACGAGATGGTAGCGGCACGTCGAGCGAACACTCGATCCCCCGCGACCGCTAGCGCCTCAGGCTGTGGACGTCGCGGCTCATGAGAAGGGCGGTGGGCGCGAGCGGCTCGAGGCGATCGAACCGAGGGCGTCCCCGAGCGTAGGGACTCGCGGCCCACGGAGTGCGTTCTCCGACGAGAGAGGCAGGATGTGCAGCCGACACCCGATTACCCGCGCCCTCAGTTCGTTCGGCCGGATTGGCTGTCGCTAGACGGCCCCTGGCAGTTCTCGACGTCCGGCGTGACGGATCCGGCGAGTGTTTCGTGGACGGACGAGATCCGCGTACCCTTCGCCCCCGAGGCGCCGCTCTCGGGCATCGGTGACGAGGGCTACCACTCGGTCGTGTGGTACCAGCGCACCTTCGAGGTCCCGAACGAGTGGCGAGGGCAGCGCCTGCTGCTGCACTTCGGGGCCGTCGACTACGTCGCCCAGGTATGGCTCAACGGCCGGCTCGTCGCCATGCACGAAGGCGGACACACCCCCTTCGTCGCCGACGTGAGTGACGTCCTGGTCGACGGGCAGCAGACGCTCGTCGTGCGCGCCGAGGACGACCCGCACGACATGCGCCTACCCCGCGGGAAGCAGGACTGGCTCCCCGAGGCCCACGGCATCTGGTACCCCCGCACGACGGGCATCTGGCAGAGCGTTTGGCTCGAACCTGTGAACGCTCACAATCTCGCCCGTGTGCGCTTCACCCCCGACGTTCCGAGCTTCAGCGTCCGCGTCGAGGTGGACACATCGAAGGCCCTGCAGGGGACCCTCGCGATCGAGGTGCGCCACGGCGATCGGATCCTGGCACGCGATCGCTGGGACGTCGACGGCACACGGATCGCGCGCACCATCTCGCTCCCGGACCCGGGCATCGACAACGCCCGTCAGCAGCTGCTGTGGTCGCCCGAGCACCCCAACCTGCTGGACGTGCGGATGCGACTCGAGGTCGACGGCGTCGTGGTCGACGATGTGCACACCTACACCGCGCTCCGATCGGTGCAGGCGCGCGACGGCTTCTTCCAGCTCAACGGCCGGCCGTACCCGCTGCGGCTCGTGCTCGATCAGGGCTACTGGGCCGACGGGCTGATGACGGCGCCGTCGGGCGAAGCGCTCCGCCACGACGTGGAACTCGCCAAGGCGATGGGCTTCAATGGCGTGCGCAAACACCAGAAGATCGAGGACCCGCGCTTCCTGTACTGGGCCGACAGCCTCGGGTTGCTCGTGTGGGAAGAGTTGCCGAGCGCCTACGCCTTCGGACCGGACGCGGTCGCGCGCCTCACTCGCACCTGGCTCGAGGTGATCCAGCGCGACTACAACCACCCCTCGATCGTCACGTGGGTGGCGTTCAACGAGAGTTGGGGCGTTCCGGATCTCCCGAACGACGCGCGCCAACGCCACGCGGTGGCCGCGCTCTACCATCTCGCCAAGTCGCTCGACGGCACCCGCTTGGTGGTGGGTAACGACGGCTGGGAGCACGTCGTCACCGACCTCATCACGCTGCACGACTACAGCCGCGATCCCGCCACGCTCGCCGACCGGTACGGCACCGACAGCGCGGCTCGCACCACCGCGCTGCAGGTGATCGAGCACGGGCGCGTGGGGATGCTCGATCCCGACGAGGAGCGCGGCCAGCCCGTGCTGCTCTCGGAGTTCGGTGGCGTCCGGTACCACCCGGATGCCGTCGGCTGGGGCTACCAGCAGGTCGACGACCCGGCCGACCTGCTCACCATCTACGCAGCCATGATCGCCGCTCTCCCGCCGAGCGGTATCGCGGGCTATTGCTACACTCAGTTCACTGACACTTTCCAGGAGCAGAACGGATTGCTCTTCGACGACCGCCGCCCGAAGGTGCCTCTCGAGGCCCTACGCGCTGCCACTAGAGAAGGGAGCGTGATCGACTGATCTTTCCTAGGCTGCATGACTCCCCGTAGTCGTTCTCGCGTCTCGTTCGTCATTGGAGGAAACTGTCCATGCGTGTACTGAAGCATCTTGCTCTCGTGATCATCTTCGCGCTCGTCGGATCGAGCGTCGCGCAAGTCAATGTCGTCTGGTGGGACTTCCTGGGCGGCGGCGACGGCGTCCGGATGAAGGCCATGATCGACCAGTTCAACGCCGAGCACCCCGACATCAACATCGTCGGCACCACGCTCGAGTGGGGCGTCCCGTACTACACCCGCGTGCAGACCGCGATCCCCGTCGGCGAAGGTCCCGACATCATGACCTACCACTCGTCGCGCATGCCGCTCGGCGTCCCGAGCGGGATCTTCCGCCCCATCAGTGACGACGAGCTGGCCAGCGTGGGCCTGTCGACCGACGACTACTTCCCGGCCGTGGTCGACGCCGTGACCTACGACGGCGAGTTCATGTGCGTGCCGCTCGACATCCACTCGCACGTCCTCTACTACAACCGCGAGATCCTCGACAGCGTCGGCCTGATCGGCGACGACGGCCTCCCCACGGGGCTGGATGGTGAGGAGAACTTCACCGAGGCGCTGCGCCTGATCCAGGCCGAGACGGGCGTGCTCCCCTTCTCGATCTCGACGGACGGCGGCTCGGTCTGGCGCTTCGTCTACAGCCTCTACAACCAGCAGAACCCCGGCCCGCTCATCGACGGCACCACCGTCAACGCCGGTGAGGAACTCGCGAGACCCGTGCAGCTCCTCGCCGATTGGGTCGCCGAGGGACTGGCTCCCGAGAACGCCGAGTACCCGGCGTCGATCGCGCTGTTCACCAGCGGTCAGGCCGCCATGCACGTCAACGGCGTGTGGGAAGTGCCGACCATGGTCGACCTGGCGGCTTCCGGCGATCTCTTCGACTGGGGCGCCATCGCCTACCCGGTCTTCTACGACGAGCCGGCGACGTGGGCCGACTCGCACTGCTTCGGGATCCCCAACGACCCGCGCAACCCGATCAGCGGTGAGAAACTCGACGCCGTCCTGACGGTCATCGCCTGGATGAACATGAACAGCCTGGCGTGGGCCGGTGCGGGACACATCCCGGCGTACCTGCCGGTGGTCGAGAGCGAGGAGTACCAGAACCTCGAGCCGAACGCGACCTACGCGGTCCTGGCCGAGACGGCCACGTTCGACCCGGTCAGCCGCATCGCGGGCGTCGCGTCGCCGCTCTACGACGCGATCGACAACTACATCGCCCCGGCGATGAACGGCCTGCTGCCGGTCGACCAGGCCCTCGAGATGTTCAAGATGGATCTGGAGTCGCAGTTCTAACCAGCGAGTAAGGAGCGTGGACTTCATGGCCGGACCCCGTCGCGGGTCCGGCCACGAGGTCCACCATCCAGTGCCTCGCCGAAGAGGGGGTGTCGATACCCGATGTCCAGTGCCGTTGTCGTCAAGAGGAAGCCGGCGAGGAAGTGGCGCATGTGGCGCGACGCGCTTCTGCTCGTGGCGCCGTTCACGATCCTCTACATCATCTTTTTCCTGTATCCGACCGCGCGCGTGTTCGAGCTCAGCTTCACCAACGCCCCCTTGATCGGCGAGGGCAGCTATGTGGGACTCGCGAACTACGAGCGCCTCATGAACGACCCGCTGTTCATGCGCTCCGTGCGGAACACCATGTATTTCGTGCTGCTGTCGGTCATCCCCAACACGGCGGTAGGTCTCATCCTGGCCTTGATGGTCGTGCGCCTCAAGCGGTTGCGCCCGCCCGTCCTGGCCGCGTTCTTCCTTCCGTTCATGCTGCCGGTCTCGGTCGTCACGCTGATATGGCTGTGGATGGTGGACAGCAACTACGGCATCCTGCAGTACATCCTGACCTACTTCAACAACGGCCGCCCGCTCGCCGTGTTCCGCAACCCGGACTGGGCCATGCCGATGGTGGCGCTGGTGACCGTGTGGTGGACGGTCGGCTTCAACATGCTGCTGTTCCTCGCCGGCCTGCAGGGGATCTCGAAGGAGTACTACGAGGCGGCGTCGTTGGACGGCGCTACCCGAACGCAGGTCTTCCGCTTCATCACGTGGCCGCTGCTGTGGCCCATCACGGCACTGGTGCTGACGCTGCAGTTGATCGCGCAGCTCAAGATCTTCGATCAGGTCTACCTGCTCACGGGTGGTGGCCCCTTCAACTCGACGATCGTGATGCTGCAGTACGTCTACCGCGAGGCGTTCCAGCAGTTCCGCGGTGGCTACGCGTCCGCCATCTCCGTCTCCCTGTTCCTCATGATCTTCGTCCTGTCGATCGTGCAGTTCCTCGTCCTGCGCGGAAACCGGAGGCGCGCATGAGCATCGTCGATGTCCCCCCAGTGCGGCAACCCCGCCTCGAGTCAGTGCGGCGACGCCGCCTCGACCGGCCGACCCCCATCGGGGTCTTCGGGACCGTGATCACGATCCTGCTCGCGTGCCTCTGGGCGTTCCCCATCTACTGGGCCGTCGTCACCTCCCTCAAGCCCGAGACGCAGGTGTTGGCCAAGCCTCCGGTGATGCTCCCGACCACGGTGAACATCGATGCCTACGTACGGGTGCTGACGACCAGTCAGATCGTGCGCTGGTACGTCAACAGCACGGTGACCGCGGTCGCCATCACGCTCTTGGTGGTGTTCCTGTGTCTGCTCGCGGGGTACGCCATCTCGCAGCTGCAGTTCCCGGGCAAGAACATCCTCTACTGGTCGCTCCTAGCAGGCTTCATGATCCCGTTCCAGGCGCTGATCGTGCCGCTGTTCGTGATGCTCGCCGACCTTCGTTGGGTGAACTCGTACCAGGGGATCATCCTGCCGCAGGTGATCGCGCCGATCACGATCATCGTGTTCAAACAGTTCTTCGACAACATGCCGGTCGAGCTACGAGAGTCGGCCGTGATGGAAGGCGCCTCCGAGTGGCGCATCCTGTTCAACATCTTCCTGCCCGTCAACTGGGGCATCACGACGGCGCTCGCGATCGTCACCTTCATCGGTGCCTGGAACAACTTCTTCTGGCCCTTCATCATCACCACGCAAGAGGCGATGATGACGATCCCGGTCGGGATCACCCAGGTGACCGACGCGTTCGGCGTGCAGTACGCGCGCACCATGGCGATCGCCGTCCTCTCGGGTCTGCCGGTCGCGCTCCTCTACCTGATCTTCCAGCGCAAGGTGACCGAGAGCATCATGCTCACCTCGGGTCTCAAGGGCTGACGCGAGTGCCGTCCGCCTC
>SKWV01000320.1 GCA_007128755.1 Trueperaceae bacterium | reverse complement strand
GGCTCGTGCCGGCGGCGCTGCTGACGCCGTCGCCGCGCGACCTCGACGTGCGGCTGCCGGCCGTGGCGCTCGAGTCGCTCGCGGGCGCTCCCGTGTCGCTCGACGAGCTCGGCGCCCCCAGCGTCGTGAACGTCTGGGCCACGTGGTGCCCGCCCTGCCGCCGCGAGCTCCCGCTGCTGGTGGAGACCGCCGCCACGACCCCGGACGTGCGGGTGCTGCTGGTCAACCAGCGCGAGGCGTCCGCCACCGTGACCCGCTACCTCGAGCAGGAGGGCCTCGGTAGCGATGGCGTGCTCCTCGACCCAGCCGGCGCCATCGGGGAGGCGTTGCGCGTGAGCGGCCTGCCGACGACGCTGGCGTTCGACGAGGACGGGCGCCTGGTCGACCTGCACGTGGGGGAGCTGTCGGCGCCGACGCTGCGGCGGCTCGTGGCGAGCGCGCGGGCGCGCTGACGAGGGCGGTGGGGTGGCTGGTGGCGCCGGCCTGCCGCGCCGCCACGACGTGGGGTGAACGGTGGCTGCGCCGACGCTGTCCCGCGCGCCCTCGCGGTATCGTCGGCTGCCCGCGGTCGACGCGGCGAACCCAGAGGCGGGGTTGGGCCTCGTCCACGAGGGAAGCGACATGATGGACACCTACGAAGTGGTGACGCGCGGTGGCCGATCCCGGCCGCACGCCGCGCGTGCCGAGCGCAGCCGAGGGGCCCTCCAGGCATGGTTCTGGAGCGGCGCCGCCCTCACCTTCGTGATCCTGGTGATCGGCGGGATCACCCGCCTGACGCAATCGGGGCTGTCGATGGTCGACTGGCAGCCGATCATGGGCGTCATCCCGCCGCGGAGCGAGGCGCAGTGGCTGGCCGCGTTCGACCAGTACCGTCAGTACCCGGAGTACCAGCTGCTGCGGCGCGGGATGACGCTCGCCGAGTTCCAGTTCATCTTCTTCTGGGAGTACCTGCATCGGATGGCGGCTCGGGCCATCGGGCTGGTCTTCATCGTCCCGTTCCTGATCTTCTGGATCAGGGGTGCGCTCGACCGGCGGCTCATGAAACGTTCGTTGCTGCTGTTCTCGCTGGGTGGCGCGCAGGCGGTCATGGGCTGGTACATGGTCATGAGCGGTCTGGTCGACGTGCCGTTCGTGAGCCACTACCGGCTGGCGGCTCACCTGATGCTGGCCTTTGCGATCTTCGGACTGTGCGTCTGGTTCGCCCTGGATCTTCGTTCGGGCCCCGGTTCCGGCGCCGCGCGCCGGGAGGGTGTCCGCCGTGCGACCACGGGACTCTGGGTGATCGGCGGCCTGTTGGCGGTGCAGGTGCTGTGGGGCGCGTTCGTCGCGGGGCTCAAGGCGGGCCTGGTGTACCCCACCTTCCCGCTCATGGGCGGGGCGCTGGTGCCGCCTGGCATGCTCATGCTCCAGCCGGCGCTGCTCAACCTGTTCGACAACCCCATCGCGGTGCAGTGGATGCATCGGGTGCTGGGAACGGCTCTCGCGGCCGCCGTGCTCGTGGTCTACGCCAGGGCGTGGTGGAGCGGCGTCATGGACCGCCACTCCTGGCTCCTCGGCACGGGCCTCGTCGCCATCGTCGCGGTGCAGTACCTGCTCGGCGTGCTCACGGTGCTCTTCCACGTCCCGGTCTCGCTGGCGGTGGCGCACCAGGCGACGGCGCTGCTGCTGTTCGGGGTGTGGCTGGGATGGCTGCACCACGTGCGCGGTGTGACCGCTCCCGGCCGGGCCTAGCGTCCGCAGCAGAGAGCGCGTCGACGTGCGCGGCGAACACGCCGTCCTCATCGGCCCTCCGGCCCGTCAGCTATACAGACCACGGTATGGATACATATACTCACCTATCCGTGGCGCCATCAGCACCCCGGCCGGAGGTTTCCTGCATGACGAATCCGACATCCGCGCGCGTCCTTCTTCGTCCCCTCGTCCGTAGCCATCTCACCCGCATCCTCACCGCCGCCATCGTGGCCGTCGCGTTCGCCGTCGGCTCCCTCGCCACGGCGCAGGGAACCGAAGGCGGCACGCTCGTCTGGCTCGGCCACCAAGAGGTCGCCGGACTCGGCCCGAACGACATCGGCCCAGACGTCCAGGCCGCGGTGATCTTCAACATCCTCAACCCGCTCGTCCACGTCAACCACCTGACGGAGACCGAGCTCGTCCTCGCGCGCTCCTACGACGTGGCCGAGGATGGCCTCACCTACACGTTCGAACTGCACGAGGGCGTGCTGTTCCACGACGGCAGCGAACTCACCGCCGACGACGTCAAGTACACCTTCGAGTTCTACGCCCAGCCGGGGAACACCGTCGCCAGCCGCTTCAACGGCATGCGCGAGGTCGAGGTCGTCGACCGCTACACGGTGCGCGTGCACATGGACACGGTCAACGCCTCGTTCCTGCGACGCGCGGCCGAGGTGCCGATCGTGCCCGCCGCGTACCACGCCGAGGTCGGCGACGACGGCTTCCGCACCGCCCCGATCGGGACGGGCGCCTTCCGTCTCGACGATTGGCGTCCCGCCCAGTTCACCGAGCTCGTCGCCTTCCCCGAGCACTTCCGGGGCGCGCCGCTCGTCGATCGCCTCCGCCTCGAGGTCGTTCCCGAGGCCTCGGTGCGCTACATCGCGCTGCTCACGGGCGACGCGCATGGGACGGTCTGGCCGCTCTCGGTCGAGGACAGCCTCGAGCTCGACGAGGATCCCGACTTCCGCATGGTGGCGACGAACTGGAACTCCCCGCGCTTCATCCCGCTCAACAACGACGTGCCGCAGCTCTCCGACGCTCGCGTCCGCCAAGCGATGCTGCACGCGATCGACCGCCAGCGCATCATCGACGACCTCGAGATGGGCCTCGGCGTCGTCGCGACGTCGCACCTCGCTCCGCACAACTCCTTCTACAACCCCGACGTCCCGCTCTACCCGTACGACCCGGAGCGCGCTCGCGCCCTGCTCGACGAGGCCGGCTGGACGCCCGGTCCCGACGGCATCCGTGTGAAGGACGGCCAGCGCCTCTCGTTCACCGCGACGACCATCAGCGGCGACCAGCAGCGCCGCCCGATGGCCGAGCTCTCGCAGATCTTCCTGCGCGAGGTGGGCGTCGACATGCAGCTCGCCGAGGCGCCCGTCGCGTCGATCCTGCAGGGCTTGCGCGAAGGCACGCTCGAGGCGTCGCTCTTCAACTGGACGCACGGCGACACCACCGATCCGAGCCCGACCAGCACGCTCTACAGCACCGGCGGCGACAACTTCACGCGCTACCGCAACGAGGAGATGGACCGCCTGATCGACCAAGGTGTCGCCCTCGTCGACCCGGAAGCGCGTCGCCCCATCTACGACCGCACCCAGGAGCTCTACGCGCAGGACGTGCCTGCCCTCTACCTGCACTACCCACAGGGACTGCTCGTCTTCTCGAACGACATGGGGGGCCTGCCCGACGAGATCCTGTCGAGCACGCCGCTCTTCTTCCGCGCGCACGAGTACTCCGTCCGCGATTGACCTTCCGTATGAGGCCTCGATCGACGAGGCCTGACCGTCGCGTCGCGACGCTGGCTGCCTTCGGGCATCCGGCGTCGTGCCGCTGCGGGACGGGCCGTCCAGCTGCGAGCCGGCGCGCACCGTCGGCTCCTTCGCCCGAGAAGAGACCATGACCAGTTATCTGACGTTCCGTATCCTCAAGGGCGCGTTCGTGGTGGTGCTCATCAGCCTGCTCACGTTCATCGTCATGCGCGTCATGCCCGGCGACCCCGTCTACCTGCTCCTCGGCGATGGGCAGATCCCCATCACGGATGCCCAGATCGCGGCGATCCGCGCGAAGTGGGGCCTCGACCGACCGCTGCCCGAGCAGTACCTGGTCTGGGGCTCGAACCTCCTGCGGGGCGACTTCGGGACCTCGCTCATCCGACCGGGCGTGCCGGTGCGGCACATGATCTTCGAGGCCATCCCAGTCACCGCCACGTTGAACTTCTATGCAATCCTCCTGGCCATCGTCGTGGCGATCCCCTTCGGCATCGCGGCGGCGGTGCGCCGCAACTCGATCGTCGACTACAGCAGCAACGTCGTGTCGGCACTCGGCATCGCCACGCCGAACTTCTGGCTGGCGCTCATGCTGATCGTCGTGTTCGCGCTCTACCTGCGCTGGCTGCCGCCGTTCGGGCTCCGGACGTGGCACGGCTACATCCTGCCGGTGATCGTCATCGCCACGGAGGAGATGGCCGTCCTCATGCGCATCACCCGCGGCGCCGTGCTGGAGTTGCTCCCGCAGGATTTCGTGCGCACCGCCAGATCCAAGGGATTGTCCGAGCGGGGCGTGCTCTACCGGCACGTCGTCTCCAACACGATGCTGCCGATCATCACGGTGATCGGCTTCCGCATCGCCTTCATCCTGTCGGGGACGATCATCGTCGAGACCGTGTTCGCGCTGCCGGGCATCGGTCGGCTCTTCGTCGACTCGGTGCTGCGCCTCGACTACCAGGTGGTGCAGTCGCTGGTGGTCGTGTTCGCCGTGCTCGTCGTGGTCGTCAACCTCCTCACCGACATGATCTACGCGCTGGTCGACCCGCGCATCCGGATCTCGTGAGGCGCTCATGACGGCCCCGACGACGGACCCCATCCTCGTGCCGGTGCAGCAGGACGCCGCGCCGCCCTCGCGCAACCGTTTCCTGCGGCGCTTCATGGCCAACCGCATGGCCGTGGTCGGGGTGATCGTCGTGACGCTCCTGATCGTCCTCGCGATCTTCGCGCCCTGGATCGCGCCCCACCACCCCAACAACGACATCTTCCGCGGCATGCGCGGCGTCGGTCCCTCGCTCGAGCACCCGATGGGCTTCGACCACCTGAGCCGCGACCTGCTCAGCCGCGTGATCTACGGCACCCGCACGGCGCTCATCGTGGGCCTCCTGTCGTCGATCATCTCGGTGGTCATCGGCATCATCGTGGGCGCGCTCGCCGGCTACTTCGGCGGCTGGATCGACGAGGTGCTGTCGTTGATCATCGATGCGCTCATGGCCTTCCCGCTCATCGCCCTCCTGATCGTCCTGGCCGCCGTGCTCGGGCCGAGCCTGACGACGACGGTGATCGTGATCGGCGCCACCGTCTGGGCGCGCTACGCGCGCGTGGTGCGCGCCGAGGTGATGAGCCTGCGCGAGCGCGACTTCGTGATCGCCGCCCGGGCGCTCGGCGCCCTCGACTGGCGCATCATCTGGAAGCACGTGGTCCCCAACGTGCTCACCTCGGTCATCGTCCTGGCCTCGCTGCAGGTCGGCGCGATCATCATCCTCGAGTCGGCGCTCTCGTTCCTCGGCTTGGGCGTGCGGCCGCCGACCGCCACGTGGGGCGGCATCCTCTCGGACGGCCGCGCCTTCATCCTGCGCTACCCGCACATCGCCATCTTCCCGGGCGTGATGATCGTGATCACGGTCCTGGCGTTCAACTTCATCGGCGACGGCCTGCGCGATGCGCTCGACCCGCACGGGCGCGTCACGAAGGGACG
>SKWV01000430.1 GCA_007128755.1 Trueperaceae bacterium | reverse complement strand
CCACCGGCGCGGCGCCTTGGGCGCGCGGCTGCGCCCCCTCGAGCATCGCCCACGCGCTCGCCAGGCCGGCGCGCCCCTGACCGGCGGCGCCCGCGTCGCCGTGGAAGGTGTGGACCTGGGCGCGGGAGTCGCGGTGGGCGACGTAGGAGAGGAGCTGCGCCACGGTGCGGCCGTACGCGAGCTTGCCGCCCACCGCCATGCTCATGCTCGTGTCGAGCAGCACGTGGACGTCCATCGTGCGCTCCGCCTGGAAGAGACGCGTCATGAGCCGCTGCGTCCGGGCGTAGACGCGCCAGTCGACGGCCCGGAGCTCGTCGCCGGGCTGGTACGGGCGGTAGTCGTGGAACTCGACCGACTGCCCTGCCTCGCGCGCGAGCCGCTCGCCCGACGTGCGTGACAGGGCGCGCGACGCGAGCGCGTAACGGTCGAGCATTCGACGGCTGGCGGCCGTGATCATGCGCCTGCGCCCCGGAGCGTGCTCAGCGCCGCGCGACGGGCGCGTCGATCGAGGCGAGCACCTCGGCGACGACGGCGTCGGGATCGGCGCCCTCGACCTCGGCCTCGAACGAGAGCAGCAGCCGATGGCGGAGCGAGGGCGCCGCGGCGCGCCGCAGGTCGTCGATCTCGACGTGCGGCCGGCCGGCGGCCAGCGCGAAGCCCTTGGCGGCGAGGACCATCGCCTGGCCGCCGCGCGGGCTGGCGCCGAGCCGCACCAGGGGGTGCTCGTGCGTGGCGTCGACCACCTGCACGACGAAGTCGATCGCGGAGCTGGCGATGGGCACCGACCGGAGCATGCGCTGCATGTCGAGCATCGCCTCCCTCGTGATGATGCCTCGGGGCGGCTCCATGTCCTCGCCGGTGGTCGTCACCAGGATCCGCCTGAGGGTGGCGGCGTCGGGCCGATCGACGTTCAGTTTGAACAGGAAGCGGTCGAGCTGCGCCTCGGGCAGCGGGTAGGTGCCCTCCATCTCGATCGGGTTCTGCGTCGCGAGCACCATGAACGGGTCGGGGAGCTCGTGGCGCTCACCGGAGACGGTCACGGCGCGCTCCTGCATCGCCTCGAGCAGCGCCGACTGCGTCTTCGGCGTGGCGCGGTTGATCTCGTCGGCCAGCAGGACGTTGTGGAACACCGGCCCCGGCTGGAAGGCGAAGCGCTCGACGGCGGCGTCCTCGATGAAGACGGTGGTACCGGTGACATCGGCCGGCATGAGGTCGGGGGTGAACTGCACCCGGCCGAACGTGAGCTCCGTGGCGTCGGCGAAGGCGCGCACCAGGCGCGTCTTGCCGAGTCCCGGGGCGCCCTCGACGAGCACGTGGCCGCGCGCGAGGGCGGCCACGAGCAGGTCCTCCACCAGGGTGCGCTGACCGAGGATGACCTGTTCGATGGCGTCGCGAAGGAGGCCGAAGGGCTGGGTGAAGCGCGAGACGGGCGTGTCGGTCATGCGTCGCCTCCAGATGGGCAGTGAGGAGAGCGTACACTAGGCCTCATGACGGCCGCGTTCGCGAAGGCGCCGCCCCCGTTCGGCCGGGTCCGGTTGCAGCCGATCGCCGATCTCGACTCGCGCGCGTGGCGTCGTGTGGCGATTCACTTCCGTGATCCCGAGATCGCCTTCCTCAACGGCACGCCGCCCAACCGCATGCCGCTGTGGCTGCTCAGGCGCGTGCTCCGGGCCGACGCTCGCCGCCCCGACCGCGCCACCTTCGGCATCTACGACGAACACGACGACTACATCGGCACGGTCGAGCTCTACGACATCCGCGCGCACGAGGCTACGCTCGGCATCATCATCGGCGAGCGCAGCCACTGGAACCACGGCTACGGACCCGAGGCGATCGCGTGCATCCTGGGGTACGCCTTCGACGACCTGGGGCTCGAGCGGGTCAAGCTCCATACCTTCGCCGACAACCCGCGCGCCCAGGCGGCGTTCCGCAAGGTCGGCTTCCGCGAGCTGCGGCGCGTCGCGGTGCCGGGCGGCCGGGTCGACGTCCAGATGGACCTGCCGCGCTTCGTCTGGTACCGCGAGCGCGCCCAGCACGCCGTCCGGCACGAGGCGGATCAGGCGGAGGTCGTCGATGGCGGAGCGTGAGGGCGCGAAGCGCGAGGCCTGAACCGGGACCGGGCTCAGCGCTCGGCGGCCGCGCGGTGCTCGCGCCGATGCGCGGATAGGTCGATGCCGGTCTTGAGTGCCACCAGCAGCAGCAGCGCCGCCACCGGCGTCCCCAGCATCATCACGACGATGCCGCCGCCGATGATGCTCACGTGCAGGACCATCACCCGCGCGTACGGCTGGCCCATCAGCTCGGTGGGCGTGAGCATGCGGTCCTCGCCTCGACCCAGGTAGTTCGTGAAGAACGAGACGCCGTGGCTGATCACGAGCGACAGCAGCGCCAGCGCGACGGTGCCGGCGACCGCGCCGCCCGGGTCGACGAGCCCGGGCGGCCCGAAGCCCGGGCCACCGAACGGCGTCGTCGGACCGCCGAACATGCCCATGAGCCCACCGCCGAAGGAGCCCCCGAACAGGGCGAAGACGAAGACGCCGTGGACGCCCCAGAAGATGCCGTAGTGCAGCGCGAAGAAGCCGGCGACGAACGCCTTCCCCATCGTCCCGTGGGGGGCGCTCCGGGCGGGCTCGCCATGGGCAGCGGCCCGGCTCGTCACGATCTTCGCCAGCGTGAACGCCCCGATGACGCCGTTCTCGAGCCAGTAGAGCAGCATCAGGTCGAACAGCCGCCAGTCGAAGAGGAGCACGCCGACGAGGGGCACGGCGTTGACCAGCACCAGCAGGATCGGCGCGAGGACGTTGGGCGGCGCCGGCGTCGGCGCCGTGCGGGGGGCATGCGTCGTCACCGACGCCATGCTACGGCCTGCGGGCGCGGGACGTTCCGTCAGGCCTCGAAGTACGCCTTCACGGCCTCCGCCGCCGCGACGCCCACGCCCGGGATGCGCGCGAGCTCGGCGACGTCGGCGGCGCGCAGCTGCTCGATCGACGAGAAGTGGGCGAGCAGCGCGTCGCGCCGCTTGGGCCCGATGCCGGGCACCTCGTCGAGCACCGAGCGCGTCATCGCCTTGCCGCGCCGCTGCCGGTTGTAGCCCACGGCGGTGCGGTGCGCCTCGTCGCGCACGTGGATCAGGAGCCGCAGCGCCGGGTGCGTCTCGCTCACGAGCACCTCCCGGCCGGCCGACGTCACGATCGTCTCCTGGCGCTTGGCGAGCCCGACGACCGGGAGGCTCAGGCCGAGCTCGTCGAGCGCCCGCTGCGCCGCCGAGACCTGCCCCTTGCCGCCGTCGACCAGGAGCAGGTCCGGAGGCGCGAGCTGGTCGGCGAGCCGCCCCGCGAACCGGCGCGTGATCACCTGGTGCATCGCGTAGAAGTCGTCGGGCTTCTCCAGCCCGCGGATCCGCACGCGGCGGTACTCGCTGCGCTTGGCCCGCCCGCCCTCGAACACCACCAGGCTGGCGACCGTGTGCGTCCCCATGAGGTTCGACACGTCGTACCCCTCGATCCGGTGAGGCGGCTCCGCGAGGGCGAGCAGCGCCTGCAGCTCCTTGACGCCGGGCGCCTCGCCGCGCCGCTCGAGCAGCGCCAGCTCGGCCTCGACCCCCGTCTTGGCGTTGCGCTCGGCCATCTCCATGAGCGCGACCTTGTCGCCACGGCGCGGCGTGCGCAGCTCGACGCGGTGCCCCGCGCGCTCGCTCAGGAACGCCTGCCAGATCGCCACGTCGAGCTCCTCGGCCGGCGGCACCAGCACCAGCGGCGGCACGTGCGTGGCCTGCCCGTAGTAGTCGACCATGAACGGCTCGAGCACCTCGGCGACGGTGGCGCCCGCGGCCCCCGTCAGGGCGCGCTTGTCGCGCCCCACCACGCGCCCGTTGCGCATCTGGAACAGCTGCACCATCGCCCAGTCGCCCGCCTGGGCCACGCCCAGGAAGTCGAGGTCGGCGCCGCCGGAGGCCACCACGCTCGACTCGTACCCCGTGAGGCGCTTGAGCGCCTCCAGACGGTCGCGGTAGAGGCGCGCCAGCTCGAAGTCCTGGCGCTTGGCCGCCGCGCGCATCTCCGCCTCGACCATCAGCACCGTCTCCTCCACCCGCCCCTCGAGGAACGCGCGCACCTGCTCCACGACCTTGCCGTAGGCCTCGGGGTCGGCCTCGCCGATGCACGGCGCCAGGCAGCGGCCCATGTGGAAGCGCAGGCAGGGGCGCTTGCGGACCTGCATCGGCGACCCGCTGTTCTGACGCAGCGGGAAGACGGCCGCCACGAGCTCCTGCACCCGCCTGACCGACCCGGCGTTGGGGTAGGGGCCGAAGTACTGCGCGCCGTCCTTCTGCACGCGGCGCGTGAACTCGAGCATCGGGAAGGGCTCGTTCGTGAGCTTGAGGAAGGGATAGCTCTTGTCGTCCTTGAGGAGGACGTTGTAGTGCGGCTTGTGCCGCTTGATCAGGTTCGCCTCGAGGATGAGCGCCTCGACCTCGCTCTGCGTGACGATGTACTCCAGCCGCTCGGCGTCGGCGGTGATCAGCTCCGCCTTCGCGCCCGGCGAGCGGCCGAAGTACGAGCGCACGCGGCTGCGCAGGTCGATCGCCTTGCCGATGTAGAGCACGCGATCGTCGGAGCCGTGGAAGAGGTAGCACCCGGGCTGCCGCGGCAGGACGGGGAGGTCGTCGTTCGTCACGCTCCCTAGGGTACGACCCGCACGGCGCTCCGCGCGTGCCCGGGAAGGCCGCGCGAGGCCGCCCGGCAGGCCGCCCGGGCGAGTCTCAGGCGTCGAGCAGCAGCGCCTCCGGGGTCTCGAGCAGGTCGATGAGGTGCGAGGTGAAGCGGGCCGCCTCGGCGCCGTCGACCAGCCGGTGGTCGAACGACAGGCTCAGGTAGAGCATCGGCCGCGCCACGATGCTGTCGTCGTCCAGCACGACGGGGCGCTTCTTGATGCTGTGCACCCCCAGGATCGCGGCCTCGGGCACGTTGATGATCGGGAAGCTGAACAGCCCGCCGATGGAGCCGATGTTGGTGATCGAGAAGGTGCCGCCCTTGACGTCGTCGCTCGCGAGCGTCCCGTCGCGCGCCTTGGCCGCGAGGCGCTGCACGTCGTCGGCCAGCTCCATGACGGTCTTGCGGTCGGCGTCGCGCACCGCCGGCACCACCAGGCCGGTGTCGGTCGAGACGGCGACGCCCAGGTGGACGTAGTGCTTGTGGACGATCTCCTGGGACACGTCGTCGAGGCTCGTGTTGAGCGCCGGGTACGCGCGCAGCGCGTGCACCACCGCCTTCATGATGAACGGCAGGTAGGAGAGCCGCACGCCGCGCGCCTCGGCACGGGCCTTGAGCCGCTCGCGCATGCGCACGAGCACCGACACGTCGGCCTCGTCGACGTGCAGCGCCCGCACGGCGTGCAGGTGCGACGCCGTCATCTGCTGGGCGATCGCGCGCCTGAGCCCACGCAGCGGCGTGCGCTCCTCGCGGTCCTCGTACCCCGCCGGCGTGCGGTGGCGCACGGGCGCCGGCAGGCCGCCGCCGGCGGCCGGCGGCGT
>SKWV01000493.1 GCA_007128755.1 Trueperaceae bacterium | reverse complement strand
GGCCGCCGCCGCCAGGCCGACGGCGAGGGCGGCGGCGGTGATGGCGCCGGGCGGGACGCGCCGCAGGGCGTGGGCCAGCGGCGCGAGGGTCCGCGACTTGAGAGGTCTGAGGGCGCGGTCGACCACGATGGTCACGCTACGGCCTGCGCGTCTAGCCGCACCGTCGTCTACGGGACGGAGTCGGCGCCCCGCGGCGTGTTCACGGCGGGGCGGAACCCATCCGTGGCCACCGTCTGTGCTTCCGGTCGCGTGATACCGTGAGTCAGCATCGACGTCGGCCTGCACGTCGTCGGTCGCGCCGCCGGGCAGCCGACCCGGTCGTCGTGGGTCCGACAGAGACGAATGGCCGTGTACGAACGGGAGGTCACATCCATGTACCGAGGCCGTGAGGGTCAATGGGCCTTTCTGCTCCACCGGATATCCGGTGTCGCGATCGCGCTCTACCTCCTCCTGCACGTCTTGGACATCAGCCTGGTCATGTTGGGCCCCGATGGGCCCTTCGACGCATTCCTCGCCTTCTATCACAACTGGCCGTTCCGGATCGGCCTCCTCATGGTCATCGCCGCCGTCGTCTACCACGCGCTGAACGGCCTGCGCATCATCCTGATGGACTTCACCACCTGGGGCGTCAAGATCCAGCGTCAGCTCTGGTACGGCGTGCTCGTGCTGACGACGCTGATCGGCATCCCCGTCCTCTGGGTCGTCGTCCCGCAGATCCTGGCGGGTGTCTGACGTGGCGTCCGCGCGTCCGCGCACGTACGCCGAGGCGAGGGAGGTCTCGACCACCAACTTCGAGCTCGCCTGGTGGGTCTTCATGCGGGTCTCCGGGCTGATCCTGGTGTTCCTGGTGTTCGGCCACCTCTGGGTGAACAACATCCTCGTCGACCCGGCCGACATCGACTACGCCTACGTCGTCAACCGCCTGGCCCAGCCGGGGGTGCGCATCTACAACACCTTCCTGCTCTTCTTCGCGATGCTGCACGGCGTGAACGGCCTGCGGTACTCCATCGAGGACTACACCAAGCGTGCCAGCCGGCGCTTCTGGTACAAGGTCATCCTCTACACCGTGTCCGCGATCATCTTCGTGCTCGGCACGATGACGCTGTGGGCCTTCACCTACGAGGAGATGGGCGCCGCCGTGAGAGCGATAGGGGTGACGCCATGAAGCGAGCACACCGGTACGACGTCATCGTCGTCGGCGCGGGAGGCGCCGGGCTCATGGCCGCGCGCTACGCGGCGCAGAACCCGAACGTCTCCGTCGCCGTCATCAGCAAGCTCTACCCGACCCGCTCCCACACCGGCGCCGCCCAGGGGGGCGTCGGCGCGGCCCTCGGCAACGTCAGCGAGGACCACGCGTCGTGGCACGCGTTCGACACCATCAAGGGCGGGGACTACCTCGCCGACCAGGACGTCGCCGAGATGTTCGCCGTCGAGGTGATCGAGGCCGTCTATGAGCTCGAGCACATGGGGCTGCCGTTCAGCCGCACCCCCGACGGCAAGATCGCGCAGCGCAAGTTCGGCGGGCACACGCGCGACTTCGGCAAGAGCGCCGTCGAGCGCGCGTGCTACGCCGCCGACCGCACGGGCCACATGATCCTGCAGACGCTCTACCAGCAGTCGATCAAGGACGACGTGGCGTTCTTCAACGAGTTCTACGTCCTCGACATGATCATGGAGGGTGGCGCCTGCGTCGGCGTGGTGGCGTACGACCTCGCGACGGGCGAGCTGCACACCTTCCACGCCAAGGCGACCGTCATCGCCACGGGCGGCAACGGCCGCATCTTCCGCGTCACCTCGAACGCGCACGCCCTCACCGGCGACCTGATGTCGATCGCCTACCGGCGCGGCATCCCCATCGAGGATCCGGAGTTCTACCAGTTCCACCCGACCGGCCTCTACAAGCTCGGCGTGCTGCTCACCGAGGGCGCGCGCGGCGAGGGCGCCATCCTCCGCAACGCCGACGGCGAGCGCTTCATGGAGCGCTACGCCCCGACGATCAAGGACTTGGCCCCGCGCGACATGATCAGCCGGGCGATGTACCTCGAGATCCGCGAGGGACGCGGCGCCGGTCCCGACAAGGACTACATCTACCTCGACCTCACGCACATCGACGCGCACATCATCGAGGAGCGCCTCCCCGACATCACAGAGTTCTCGCGCATCTACCTAGGCGTCGACCCGGTGAAGGAGATGGTGCCGATCCAGCCGACCGCCCACTACGCCATGGGCGGCATCCCCACGACGATCGACACCAACGTGATCAGCGACGGCCGGAACACGATCGTCCCGGGGCTCTACGCCGCCGGCGAGGTGGCCTGCGCCAGCCTGCACGGCGCCAACCGGCTCGGCACCAACTCGCTCGGCGACCTGATCGTGTTCGGGCGCAAGGCGGGCGTCGCCGCGGCCGCCTACGCGGCGGGCAGCGACTTCGGTCCCCTGCCCACCGACAACCAGGACGTCGCCCGCGAGATGCTGGCTTCGATCAGGTCGGGCCCGCGCACCGAGCGCGTCGCGCACCTGCGGCGCGAGCTGCAGGACTCCATGCAGGACAACGCGTCCGTCTTCCGGACCCGAGAGCTGCTCGAGAAGCAGGTGGGGGTGTTGGCCGACATCAAGTCGCGCCTGCCCCACATCGGCTGCGAGGACCCCGGCGAGCAGTACAACACCGAGCTGATGGAGGCGGTCGAGCTCGGCTTCCTCTACGACAACGCGGAGCAACTGGTGTTCGCGGCGCTGAACCGCACCGAGTCGCGCGGGGCGCACTCGCGTGAGGACTACCGCGAACGTGACGACGACGAGTGGCTCAAGCACTCGCTCGTGTACAAGGATGGTGACGGTGTGCGCATCGACTACAAGCCTGTGACGCTGGGCTACTACGAGCCCAAGCCGCGGACGTACTGAGGCCAGATGGAACCCATCGAGATCAACGTCAAGATCAAGCGGTTCAACCCCGAAGCCGACTCCCGGCCCTACTGGTCGGACTACACGCTGCAGGCCCGGCCGAGCGACCGTGTGCTCGACGTGATGCACCACATCAAGTGGGAGGTCGACGGCTCGCTCGCCTTCCGGCGGTCGTGCGCCCACGGCATCTGCGGGTCCGACGCCATGCTCATCAACGGCGTCAACCGATTGGCCTGCAAGGTGCTCGTCAAGGACCTCGGCAACCGCATCGTGATCGAGCCGCTCCGTGGCCTCGAGGTCAAGAAGGACCTCATCGTCGACATGGACTCGTTCTTCGACTCCTTCAAGGCGGTGCTGCCCTTCCTCATCAACGACGACGCGCCGCCGCCCGCCGAGCGGTTGCAGAGCCCCGAGGAGCGCGCGCGCTTCGACGAGACCACCAAGTGCATCCTCTGTGCCGCGTGCACGACCTCGTGCCCGGTGTTCTGGACGAACGGGTCCTACATCGGCCCGGCGGCGATCGTGAACGCGCACCGGTTCATCTTCGACTCGCGCGACAAGGGGACGGCGCAACGCATCGACGTCCTGAACGCCGGCAACGGCCTGTGGCGCTGCCGCACCGCCTACAACTGCACGGAGGCCTGCCCGCGCGACATCCCCGTGACGCAGGCGATCGAGGAGGTCCGGCGCGCGATGCTGTTCCGCGGGGCCTGACCCGTAAGGCACCCTCATGACGAGGGACGACGCGCTCCCGCGCACGACGGCGGGAGCGCGTCGTCGTGTCGCCGCGCGTGCGCGCGTCGTCGTGTCGCCGCGCGTGCGCGCGGACGTTCGGCCGGAACGTCCGTCACCCACGCCACTATCGCGAGCCCCCGCCGCAGGGGTAGCATCGTCGGATCGCGCGGTCTGCCCGAGGGCGTCCCGCGCGTCATCCTGGTCTGCCTGGAGGAACCACCCGATGCGCATGAGAACCATCGTCCTGTCGCTCGTGATGCTCATGATGAGCCTCTCCCTCGCCCAGAACCGGCTCGTCGTGTCGACCGTGGCGGAGGCCTCCGGCCTCGACCCGCGGCTGATCAACGACGTCTACTCCTACCAGCGCATCTACACGATGATGGAGCCGCTCATCGTGTTCGAGCAGGACCTCGCCTACCGGCCCCGCCTGGCGACCGAGTGGTCGTTCAGCGACGACGGCTCCGTCATCACCTTCACGCTGCGCGAGGGGGTCACCTTCCACCACGGCAAGGCCTTCACGGCCGAGGACGTCAAGTACACGATCGACTGGGTGCGTGACGAGAACAACCCCAGCCTGATCCGCAACCTCTACGCCAACATCTCCGACGTCGAGGTGATCGACGACCTCACCGTGCGCATCACCGTCGACCCGACCAACGTCTGGATCATGAACGCGCTGGCGCGCCTGCACATCCTGCCGGCCGACATCGGCGACACGAACGACTGGAACACCAACCCCATCGGGACGGGGCCGTTCGAGTTCGTGGAGTGGGTGCGCGACGACCGCATGGTCGTCACGGCGTTCGACGGGTACTGGGGCGAGCGCGGCAACATCGACGAGGTCGTGTTCCGCCCGATCACCGAGGACGGCACGCGGCTGCTCTCGTTCGAGGCCGGCGAGCTCGACCTGTTCCACGGCCAGGTCACGCCCGCCGAGGTCCCCCGGCTCGAGTCGACGCCCGGGATCACCGTCAGCCGCACCACGGGCCTCGGTCACGCGTACCTGGGCTTCAACTTCCGCAACGAGACGCTGGCCGAGCCGGCCGTCCGCCAGGCGCTCGCGCACCTGATCCCCAGCGAAGGGATCGTCGCGCGGGTACTCAACGGCATCGGCACGCTCGGTGTCGGCCCGATCTCGAGCGACTCGATCTACTTCGCCGACGACATCCCGCGCTACCCCTACGACCCCGAGCGCGCCCGCGCCCTGCTGGCCGACGCCGGGCTGGCCGACGGCTTCAGCGTCCGGCTGCACACGAACGAGAACCCCGTGCGCATCCAGATCGCCGAGATCCTGCAGTTCGAGGCGGCCCGGGTCGGCATCGACATCGACGTCAGCATCGAGGAGTTCGGCGCGTTCATCGACCGGATCCTGGGCGAGTCGGCCGACTTCGACCTGTTCATCCTCGGCTGGAGCGGCAACGTCGATCCCGACTACGCCACGTACGGCCTCTTCAAGACCGGCGGCGACAACAACTACATCGCCTACGGCAACCCCGAGGTCGACGTGCTCCTCGATCGCGGCCGCACGCTGCCGCCCGGCTCGCCCGAGTCCATCGCCACCTACCAGGAGATCCAGCGCCTGCTGATGGCCGACCTCCCGTTCGCGTTCATCAACGCCACCGAGGAGATCGGCGTGGTGCAGGACTGGATCGACGGCTGGAGCGTCCACCCGTACGCCTCCGCGACCTTCCAGGACCTGCACCTGATCACCAAGGACCGCTGACGCGGCAGGGTTCGGGTCCGCGCCGACCGCGCGGACCCGACCTGCCTCGCATGCACGACGCTTCACGCGCATGAACGAGGGGACCCGGCACGCGCCGGGTCCCCTCTTCGCTTCTGTGCACGCCGCCGTGCACCTCGTCGTCCGCCTCGCCGCGCGTTCAGTCCAGCGGCGTGATCG
>SKWV01000165.1 GCA_007128755.1 Trueperaceae bacterium | reverse complement strand
GCGAAGAGCCGCGCCTCGTTGAAGAAGAGCTCCTCCTTCGCGAGGGGGGCCATGAAGCCGCCGGCGCCGCCGCGCGGGCTGATCGTGACCTTGCGGATCTCGCCCAGGTCGGGCTGGGCCGCGTAGGCCACCGCGTGCCCGGCCTCGTGGTAGGCCAGGATCTTGCGCTCGTTCTCGGTCGGCACGAGGCTGCCGCGGCGGAGGCCGAGGGTGATGCGGTCGAGTGCCTCGTTGAAGTCCTGCCAGTGGATGATCTGCTTGTCGAATCGCGCCGCGACGAGCGCCGCCTCGTTCGTGAGGTTCTCCAGGTCGGCGCCGGAGAACATCGGCGTCGCCTCGGCGAGCCGCCTGAGGTCGACGTCGTCGGCGACCGGCTTGTTGCGCACGTGCACCTTGAGGATCTCCTCGCGCTCGCGCTGCGTGGGCAGACCGATGGTGACCTGGCGGTCGAAGCGGCCCGGCCGCATGAGCGCGGGGTCGAGGATGTCGGGCCGGTTCGTCGCGGCGATGATGATCACCGACGTGTCCTTCTCGAAGCCGTCCATCTCGGAGAGGATCTGGTTGAGGGTCTGCTCGCGCTCGTCGTGCCCGCCGCCGATCCCGGCGCCACGCCGGCGCCCGATCGAGTCGAGCTCGTCGATGAAGATGATCGCGGGGCTCGCCTTGCGCGCCTCCTCGAACAGGTTGCGCACGCGGCTGGCGCCGACGCCGACGAACATCTCCATGAACTCCGAGGCGGAGACGGTCAGGAACGGCACGGCGGCCTCGCCGGCGACGGCCCTGGCCAGGAGGGTCTTGCCGGTCCCGGGGGGCCCCACGAGCAGCACGCCCTTGGGGATCTCGGCGCCGATGCGGAGGTACTTCTGCGGATGCTTGAGGAAGTCGACGACCTCCTTGAGCTCCTGCTTGGCCTCGGCGTGCCCGGCGACGTCGACGAACGTTGTGGGCACCTTGTTCTCACGGCCGTAGGTCTTGGCCTTCGACTGGCCGAACTGCATGACCTGGTTGGGCCCGCCCTGCGCCCGCATGAAGAAGAACCAGAAGATCAGGATCAACAGCACGAACGGCAGGAACGAGATCAGGAGGCCGATCCACTGCGGCGGATTGCGGACCGTCACGTTCGCCACGTGCTGCTCGAGCCGCTCGATGAGCGAGTCGCTGACGACCGTCACGACGCGGTAGCTGCGCACCGTCTGCGGCTCGCCCTCGATCACCACCTGCGTCTCGCTCACCAGTTCGCCCTCGATGACGCCGGTGTTGCGCTCGATCACGGCCGTCGCGACCCGCCCCTCTTCGACGAGGCCGATGAAGCTCGTGTAGCTGATCTCGCGCGGTGCGCCTGTGGTGGTGAACTGGTTGAACACGAAGATGCCCAGGATGATGAGCATCACGATCAGCCAGGGATTGAACGATCGTTTCAACGGCTGCCTCCAGGGGTTACGCCGAGCGCGGCCGTCCGCGGCGCGCGACGCGACGGTCGGCTCCGCGCCCGGTTCGCACCGGTGCGCCCAACCCCGTCAGTCGAGCTAGCGTAGCACTCCGCGCCATGAGCCCTTTGTAAGCGGTAGGACGGCAGCCGGGCGGGCTTGCGGCGGCGCTCGCGGGCGCCGCCGGTTCAGTCGAACTTGAAGCTCTTCGGCACCGCCACCACGCCTCCGGGCATGACCGTGAGGCCGCGCGCGCGGTCCTCCTCGGCGTCGACCCCGATGTGGGTGCCCTCCGGCACGACGACGTTCTTGTCGATGATGGCATTGCGGATCACGCAGTTGCGTCCGATCTCGACGTTGTCGAGCAGCACCGAGCGCTCCACGCTCGCGTAGGAGTGGACCCGCACCCGCCGGAACAGCACCGACTCACGGACGACCGAGCCCGAGATGATCACGCCCCCGGCGGCGATCGAGTTGAGCGCCTGGCCGCGCCGGCCGTCCTGGTCGTGGACGAACTTCGCTGGGGGCGAGTACTCCGCCGAGGTGCGCAGGGGCCACTCCTCGTTGAACAGGTCGAACTCGGGCTGGAGCGCCACCAGGTCCATGTTCGCCTCCCAGTAGGAGTCGAGCGTGCCGACGTCGCGCCAGTAGCTGTTCGGGCCCACCTGGCCGGGGATGGGGTTGCGCGCGAAGTCGTACGCCTGCAGCCGCAGCCCATCGTCGAGCGCCATGGGGAGGACGTTCTTCCCGAAGTCGTGCTCGGACTCGCGCCGGTGGGCGTCTTTCGTGAGGAGCTCGATGAGGGTCTTCGTCGAGAAGATGTAGTTGCCCATCGACGACAGGCACTCGTTGGGCCTGCCCGGTATCGGGTTGGGCGCGGCCGGCTTCTCCTGGAACTCGGTGATGCGCCAATCGGTGTCGACCTGCAGGATGCCGAAGCGGGTGCCGTCCTCGAGGCTGGTGGGGTAGGCGGCGATCGTGACGTCGGCCTCGTGCTCGAGGTGGTAGTCGATCATGTGGGAGATGTCCATCTTGTAGATGTGGTCGCCACTGAAGATCGCCACCAAGTCGGTGTCGTTGTTGTCGATCAGGTGGAGGTTCTGGTAGATCGCGTCCGCCGTGCCGCGGTACCACTCGGCACCGAGCTCCTCGTAGAGGTACATCTGCGCGGGGGCGAGCGTGATGAAGTAATCCGAGAGGAACGTGCCGAAGCGCCAGTTGCGCTGGATGTGCTCCGTGAGCGACTGGGCCTTGAACTGCGTGAGCACGTACATGCCGTAGATGCCGCTGTTGATCATGTTGTTGAGCGCGAAGTCGATGATGCGGTACTTGCTGCCGAACGGGACGGCGGGCTTGGTGCGCTTCCACGTGAGCGGGTGGAGTCGCGTGCCCTTCCCGCCGGCGAGCACCATCCCGAGAGTCTTGACGGTTCGCTTGTGCATGAAGACGGCCTCCTCGGTCCGAACAGAGTCGTAGCGGTCGGCGGCCCGTCGAAGGTGGTGGTCGCGATCGGCTGGCTTTGCTCGCGAGGGACGGGCCTCTTCGGTGTGGAGCCATGCTACCGCAGCGGACGCCGCCTGGACGGTCAGCCTGACCGCCCCGGGCGGCGCCGGCGTGCGTTAGCGTGGTCGGCGTGAGCGCCTCGCTACCCTCGCCCTTCGATCTCGCCGTGGCCGACCTGCCGATCCCGGACGGTGGCGGGTCGTACCGCCGCGCCCAGCTCGCCACGTGGCTCTACCGTCGCGGCGCGCGCTCCTATGCCGAGATGACCGACCTCCCGGAGGCGTGGCGGACGACGTTGGCGCAGCGCTACCGCCTCGACCCGTTCGACCGCGTGGAGCGGTTCCCCAGCGCCGACGGGTCGGTCCGCTACCTCCTCACCCTGCCCGACGGCCAGCGCACCGAGGCCGTGTACATGCCCTACGACGACCGCAAGACCGTCTGCGTCTCGTCGATGGTCGGCTGCCCCGCCGGCTGCGCCTTCTGCGCCACGGGCGCGCTCGGCTTCGGCCGCAACCTCACGCGCGGCGAGATCGTCGCGCAGCTGCTCGCCGTCGCCTGGGGCGAGGGCTTCGCCCCGCGCGAGATCCGCAACGTGGTGCTGATGGGCATGGGCGAGGCGCTGCTGAACTACGACGCCGCCGTCGGCGCCGTGCGGACGATGATCGACCCGGAGGCGCTGGCGATGTCGCCGCGGCGCATCACGCTCTCGACGGTGGGCCTGCCGAGCCGGATCCGCAAGCTGGCCGACGAGGGTCTGCCGCTCGTGCTCGCCGTGAGCCTGCATGCCCCCGACGAAGAGACGAGGCGGCGGATCATCCCGACCGCGCACGCGGCACCGATCGCCGAGATCATTTCGTCGCTGCATCATTGGCAGGCGACGGGCGGTCGCCGCGTGACGATCGAGTACACGATGCTCGACGGCGTGAACGACTCGCTCCAGCAGGCGCGGGCGCTCGCCGGCCTGCTCGTGGGGCTTCGTGCGCATGTGAACCTGATCCCCTTCAACCCCTGGCCGCAGTCGGGCTTCCGGACCTCCCCCCGGGCGCGCATCGACGCCTTCGAGGCGGTCCTGGAGCGCGCGGCGGTGTCGGTGTCGGTGCGGTTCTCGCGCGGCCGGGACGCCGGCGGCGCGTGTGGCCAGCTCTCGCTGCGCGGCGCTGCCGGAAAGGCCACCCCAGAGGCGGGACCCCGGCCGTAGCATGCCCTCGTCGTCCGGTCGCGGCGACGCCGAGGGCTCGCGCGGCAGGCTCCCGTGCAGCCAGCCCGTACGGCATTTCACAAGGGGCGTAGGTCGCTCTCGACTATAGTGACCGCCACGAACTACCGTCACGCACGCTGGATGCGCACGCCGCACAGCGACACGGAGGCAGGGATGCAGATGGACATCGTCAGGCGAGGCGCCCTCGGGTTGCTGGTCGCGATCACCGCGGCGCTCGGCGCGTCTGCGCTGGCTCAGGCTTCGGTCGCCGAACTCCGCGCGGCGGTGCAGGAGCGTCCCGGCGACGCGGATGCATGGACACGCCTCGGCAACGCCCAGTACGAGGCGGGCGATGTCGACGGCGCCAAGGACGCCTACCTCGAGGCCATCGCGGTGGACTACCTGACCGGCGACGCCCACTTCGGGCTCGGCCTCGTCGAGTTCGGCCGCGGCGACTTCCAGGCGGCGCTCTTCGCGTTCAACGAAGTCACGCGGCTCTACCCCGAGCGGTTCGACGGGCACTTCAACCGCGGGGTGACGCTCGCGCGTCTCCGCCGCCCGGCCGACGCGGCGGCGGCCTTCCGTCGCGCGCTCACCGACGCCTCCGATGGCTCCCTCGAGTCCGAACGACTCAACGCCTACATCGGGCTCGCGGGTCAGCTCGTGCTGACGAGCGACTTCGACGGCGCAGCCGGGGCCTACGGGGAGGCGCTCAAGCTCCGGCCTGACGACGTCGACCTGGCGTTCAACCGCGGCGCCGCGCTCGTGAACGCCGGCCGCGGCATCGAGGCCCTCGCCGAACTCACCGACATCGAGGCTCGCACGAGCGACTACCGCTTCAGCGCGCTCATCGCCGAGGTGTACGTCGACGCGGGGCAGATCGACTACGCGCTCCGCGCGCTCGAGCGCGCCACGCGCAAGGCGGCGGAGGCCAACGACGCTCCCGGCGAGGCGAACTCCCTCATCGCCCTGGGCGAGCTGCAGCGTGGCCTCGGCCGCGACGGCGAAGCCGCGCAGTCGTTCGGACGCGCCGCCGAGATCGACCCCACCTCGTGGGAGGCTCGCTACAACCTCGGCGTGGGGTTCCTCCTGAGCGGCCAGCCGCGCAGCGCGCTCGCTCCGCTCGAGGACGCCGGCGCCATCAAGCCCGACAGCCCCGACGTCCAGCTGGCGCTCGCCAGCGCCTACGATCAGCTGGCGATGAGCGACGAAGCGCTGCAGGCCGCCCGCGCCGTGCTCGATCACACCAACGACGGTGAAGCCCAGAGCCAAGCGCGCTTCATCATCGGTCGGGCCCTCTACGCGCAGGGCGATTACGCCGGCGCCTCCAGCGAGTTCGCCCGCGTCGTCCAGGCTCGTCCCGGGAGCGCCTCGGCGCAGCTCTGGGCCGGACTCGCGCAGTACCAGCAGGGCGACTTCGCGGG
>SKWV01000234.1 GCA_007128755.1 Trueperaceae bacterium | reverse complement strand
TCCTGCAGCTGGCTGTAGAGGCCGGTGAACGAGCCGATGGAGGCGGCCACGAGCACGGTCAACAGCAAGAACGTGATGAGGGTACCGGGGGCCAGCGCGCCGGCGAGCGCCTGTTGCCCGCCGTACCAGAGCACCACGCCGATCCCGAGCGACATCGCCATGATGACGGTCGGGATGAACCAGGCGCGCACGCGGGCGCGCCTCACGGCCGTGCCGAACGAGGCGTCGATGCGGTCGCGATAGCGGTGGCGCTCGTGCGCCTCGGCGGTGAACGACTGCACGACGCGGATCCCGGCGATCGCCTCCTCCGCGCTGGCGTTGGCGTCGGCCACCTCGTCCTGGAACGCCGTGCTGATGCGCCGGAGCCGCCGCCCGAACACCGCGGCCGCGATGATGACGACCGGCAGCACCGTGAGCATCACGAGCGTGAGCTGGGGGCTGATGATGAACAGCACGACGACGCCGCCGACGAGCTGGATGCTCTGGTTGATGAGCTGCGCGACCGCCTGCGACACGGCCGACTGCACGGTGCCGATGTCGCTCGTGAGCCGCGAGGTGATCTCGCCGATCCGGCGGTTCTCGAAGAAACGGATCGACAGCGTCATCAGGTGCCCGAAGAGCGCCTTGCGCAGGTCGGCCACCACGGCCTCGCCGACGTAGCCGAGCTGGAAGACGCGCACGAAGTTGAAGAACGCCTGCACGATGAACACGGCGAACAGCGCCAGCGCGATGACGTTGAGGTCGGCCGCGCTCGCGCCCGCGGCGGCGCCGGGCACCACGCCTTCGTCGGCGCCGCGCAGGACGCCTCCGAGTCCGCCCTCGACCTGGACCCCGAACGCCGTGTTGAACAGGTCGCCGACGATGACGGGGAAGGCCACGCCCAGGAGCGCGGCGATCGACGAGGCGATGACGGCCGTCCACAGCCTTAGCGAGTACGGTTTCGTGTAGCTCCACAAGCGCCTGAGTTGGTGCCAGTCGAAGCGACCACGGTCGTCGCTCGGACGGTCGTCGCTCGATACGTCAGGTGCGGGGCTCGCCCCGACGCGGTGTGATCGCATGCGCCACTCTACCGGAGGTGCCGCGCGCGTCGGTACACTGTCGCGACGCAGCGGCAGGCCGCTCGGGAGGACCCCACGATGAGCACGCCTCGTTGGACACCGTCGCCGGAACGCGTCGCGAACGCCGCCCTCACCGCGTTCATGCGCGACATGAGCCAGCGTACCGGCCGGACGTTCGCGCACTACGACGCGTTGCACGCCTGGAGCGTCGACGACGTCGCCGGTTTCTGGAGCGCCTACGTGGCGTGGGCGCCCGTCGCGTTCGAGCGGCCGGCCGAGCGCGTGCTGTCCGGCAGGCTGCACGAGACCAGCTGGTTCGAGGGCGCTCGGCTCAACTACGCCCGGGCGCTGCTGCGCCCCGCGGGGGACGCCGCGGGCGACACCTCGGGGGAGGCGGTCGTCGCCTACGACGAGTCGGGGGTCCGAACGTCTCTGTCGCGCGCGGCGCTCGAGCGCGAGGTGGCCCGGGCGCAGCGCGCGCTCGCGGGCGAGGGCGTCGCGTCCGGCGAACGCGTCGCGGCGGTCGCGGCGAACGGCACCCAAGCGTTGGTCCTGATGCTCGCCTGCGCGGGGCTCGGAGCGATCTTCACGTCGTGCTCGCCCGACTTCGGCTTCGAGGCGGCGCACGCCCGGCTCTCGCAGGTGGTCCCGAAGGTGCTCGTCGTGTCGCCCGCCTACCGCTACGGTGGCCGGCGCTTCGAGGTCGTCGAGACGGGTCGGCGCCTCGCTGCGGCCAACGAGAGCGTGCGCCGCCTCGTGTGGTTGCCCGTTCCCGGTGAGGAGGAGCCGACGATCCCCGGAGACGGCGAGGCCGCCTGGGACGCGTGGCTCTCCAGCGCCGCCGGGCAGGGCGGCGAGGCGGTCGTCCACTACGAGTCGCTCCCGTTCGATCACCCGCTCTGGATCCTCTACAGCTCCGGCACCACCGGCACCCCGAAGGCGATCGTGCACCGGGCCGGGGGCGTGCTGCTCACGCACCACAAGGAGCATCGGCTGCACGGCGACATCGCTCCGGGCGACCGCGTGCTCTACTTCAGCACCCTCGGCTGGATGATGTGGAACTGGCTCGTGTCGGCGCTGGCGCAGGGGGCGACGGTCGTGCTCTACGACGGCTCGCCGGTGTGGCCCGACGACCTGGCGCTGTTTCGTGTGCTGGAGCGCGAGCGAGTGACCTTCTTCGGGACCGGCGCCCGCTACCTGCACGGGCTCGAGGCCGCCGGCGTCCGGCCCGGCGAGGCCGTCGACCTCGCGGCGCTCCGCACGATCGCGTCGACGGGGTCGCCGCTCGCGCCCTCGGGGTTCCGCTTCGTCCACGATCACGTCAAGGCCGACGTGCACCTAGCCAGCATCTCCGGCGGGACCGACATCGTCGGGTGCTTCATGCTGGGCGTCCCCACGCTCCCGGTCTACGACGGCCAGATCCAGCGCCCCGGCCTCGGCGTCGACCTCGCGGTCTACGACGACGAAGGGCGCGAGGTCGCTTCCGGCCCGGGCGAGCTGGTGTGTCGGTCGCCGCTGCCGTCGATGCCGCTCGGCTTCTGGGGCGACGACGGCACGCGCTACCGCGCCGCGTACTTCGAACGCTTCCCGGGCGTCTGGTGGCACGGCGACCTGATCGAGCGCACCCCCGAGGGCGGCGTGATCGTCTACGGCCGCTCCGACGCCACGCTCAACCCCGGCGGCGTGCGGATCGGCACCGCCGAGATCTACCGGCCGCTCGAGAGCGTGAGCGAGGTGGTCGAGGCGTGCGCCGTGGGGCGCCGCACGGGCACCGACGAGGAGGTCTGGCTGCTGCTGGTGCTGCGCGAGGGAATCGTGCTGGACGACGCCCTGGGCGAGCGTGTGCGCTCCGCGATCCGGCGCCGGGCGAGCCCGCGGCACGTGCCGCGGCGGGTGCTGCAGGTGCGCGAACTGCCCCGCACCCGCAGCGGCAAGCCCATGGAGATCGCGGTCCGGACGATCGTCAACGGCGGCACGGTCGCGAACCGCGAAGTGATGGCCAACCCGGAGGTGTGCGACGAGATCGCGCAGCTCCTGGCAGCGTCGACGTGACGCGGCGCGCCGATCGGCTGCCGTCGGGGACACGGTTGGGCATCGTGACGCTGCGGGTCGCCGACCTGGAGCGGTCGCTCGCCTTCTACCGCGGCGTGCTGGGGCTCGAGGCGCGTGCGGGAGCGAGTCCGGACCGTCTCGCCCTCGGCCCCCCGGGCGGCGACACGCTGCTGGAGCTCGAGGAGCGCCCGGGAACGCGTGCGGTCCCCCCGGGTGGCCGGATCGGGCTCTACCACCTGGCGCTGCTCCTCCCCGACCGCGGTGCCCTGAAAGCGTTCGCGCGCCACCTGGGCGCGGTCGGCGCACGGGCGGGCGCGGCCGACCACCTCGTGAGCGAGGCCTTCTACCTCAGCGACCCCGACGGGCTCGGCATCGAGGTCTACGCCGACCGTCCGCGGGAGGCGTGGGACGTCCGGGGCGACGAGCTCCGTATGGACACGCTCCCGCTCGACCTCGCGGGCCTGCTCGCCGAGTCGCACGGCGAAGCATGGACGGGAGCGCCGCGAGCGACCTCCGTCGGGCACGTGCACCTGCACGTGGGCGACCTCGAGCGCGCTCGCGCCTTCTACGTCGACGGCGTCGGCTTCGACGTCACCGTGGCGTCGTTCCCCGGCGCGCTGTTCCTCGCCGCCGGCCCGTACCACCACCATCTCGGCCTGAACACCTGGTCGCGCGCCGCGCCGGCGGGCGAGGACGACGCGCGCCTGCTCGGGTGGGAGGTCGTGGTGCCCACGCGGGACGACCTCGCAGCGGCCGCGCGCCGCCTGACGAGAAGCGCCCCGGACCGTGGTGAAGGGTCCGGGGCGCTGTCGCTCGTCGATCCGTGGGGCATCCCGCTCAGCCTGCGGAGCGCGGAGGCGTAGGGGGCGCGGTCGTCAGCCCTTGACCGCTCCCGCGGTGAGGCCCTCGACGATGCGGTTCTGGAAGAACAGCACCAGCGCGATCAGCGGCACGGTGACGATGATCGCGGCGGCCATGATCTCGCCGAACGGCTCCTCGCGCGCGATCTGACCGGCGAAGAGCGCGATCGCCACCGGCACGGTCCGGGACGCGGGCGCGATCGACGTGAACGTGAGCGCGAACAGGTACTCGTTCCACGCGTTGATGAACGCCAGCAGCCCGGTCGTCACCAGCGCGGGCGCGGTGAGCGGCAGCAGGATCTTGGTGAAGGTCTGCATCGTCGTCGCACCGTCCACCTGGGCGGACTGGAGCAACGACGTCGGGAGGCCCTTGAAGAAGGCCGTGAGCACCCAGACCGTGAACGGCAGCGTGAAGATCATGTAGGAGAGCACCAGGCTGGGGAGCGCCGGCATGCCCAGGATCCGGATGACGGCGTACAGCCCCGACAGCACGGCGATCTGCGGGAACATCGTCATCGCGAGGATCACGTAGAGCGAGGGCGTGCGCCCGCGGAAGCGGAGCTTGCCCAGCGCGAAGCCGGCGAAGGCGCCGATGACGAGCGAGAGCGCCGTCACCGAACCCGCGACGATGATGCTGTTGAGCAGACCGCGGAGGAAGGCCTGGTTGGCGAACACCGCGCGGAAGTTCTGCAGGGTCGGGTTCTCGGGGAAGTAGGTCGCGGGTGTCCGGATGAGTTCGGACTGCGTCTTGAGCGCCGAGATGAGCGCCCAGTAGAAGGGGAAGATCAGGTAGATGAAGATGAGGATGATCAAGAGCCAGAAGAAGACTTGGCTGACGACCTTGCCGACGCGGCGTCTACTCATCTCGTTCGACCCCCAGGGCCCTGATGTAGAACAGGGCGAACGCGAAGATGATGATGAAGATGATGACGCTGGCCGCCGATGACATCCCGACGTTGCGCGCCGCGATCAGTTGGTAGTAGGCGTAGCTCGCCATCGAGAAGCGCGCGTCGCCGTAGACGACCTGGAACAGGTCGAACACGCGGAGCGCGTCGAGCGTCCGGAAGATCAGCGCCACCGCCAGCGTCGGCAGCAGGAGCGGCAACGTGATCGAGAAGAAGCGCCGAACGGGCGAGGCGCCGTCGACCTCCGCTGCCTCGTTGAGCTCGCCCGGGATGGTCGACAGACCCGCCAGGAGCAGCAGGGCCATGAAGGGCGTCGTCTTCCACACGTCGATCATGACCATCGCCGGGATCTGTAGCGACGCCGTCTGGAAGAAGGCGAACGAGCCGTCGGTGATGCCTAGGTCGTTGAAGAGCGTGTTGAAGAACCCGGCGCGGGTCGGCTGGAGCATCCACTCCCAGATGCGGGCCGCCACGACCGTGATGATCGCCCATGGCACGAGCATCGCCGCGCGCATCACGCCCCGCCCCAGGAACTTCGCCGCCAGCGTGAGCGCGATGATCATGCCCAGCACCGTCTCGATGGCGACGGAGGCGACCGTGAACACGACGGTGTCGATCACGGCGCGGATGAAGCCGACGCTGGTGGCCCCGAGCACGTAGAGGGAGTCCCCGATGCGGAACGT
>SKWV01000422.1 GCA_007128755.1 Trueperaceae bacterium | reverse complement strand
TTCACCGGGACCCGCCAGATCGAACTGACGCACGTCCGCTGAGGGAGACCCCTCGGGGACGACCTCCGACGACTTGATGGGTGGTCCGCGTGCACGCCGCGCGGACCACCCCCACTCCGACCCCATCCGTATCTCGGGCCAGCGTGCCACCGTCACGGATACCTCGCACCCGAGCGTGTGACCGACTGGGAGGTCGCGTTTGCTCCCGTACATCATCCGCAGGTTCATCCACCTGATCCCGACGTTCGTCGGGGCCACCCTGCTGGCGTTCCTGGTCTCGCAGCTCGTCCCCGGGGACTTCGTCTCCCAGCGGGCGCTCGAACCGAACGTGCGGCAGGAGACGATCGATCGGATGCGCTCGCAGTTCGCGCTCGATCAGCCCATCATGGTGCAGTACGTCCGCTGGATGGGGAACCTCGTGCAGGGGAACCTGGGGCTCTCGTTCTCGAGTAACCAGCCGGTGATGAACGTCATCCGGCGCCCGGTGCAGAACTCCATCTATCTCGCGCTCTTCGCCGTCGTCTTGCTGTACATGATGGCGATCCCGCTCGGCGTGTTCGCCGCGGTGCGGCAGTACACCTTCGGAGACCAGGCCATCTCGGCCTTCAGCTACTTCGGCCTGGCGATCCCCAACTTCTTCTTCGCTCAGGTCCTGATCCTCGGTATCTTCCTCTTCCGCGGCTTCACGCGGGAGCACTTCGGCTATACCCAGCTCGTCTTCCCCGTCGCCGGCATGACCAGCAACGGCTGGGAGCAGTTCACGCCGTGGCGGCAGTTCTGGGACATCATGTGGCACATGGTGGTCCCCGGGTTCGTGGTCGCCACGAGCGGCATCGCCGGGTTCACCAGGGTGCTGCGCGGGCAGATGATCGAGTACCTCGGCTCGGACTTCATCCGCACGGCGCGCGCCAAGGGGCTCGGCGATCGATCGGTCACCTACAAGCACGCGCTGCGCCCCGCCGTGATCCCGTTCATCGCCGGCATCGGCGGCATCCTGCCGTCGCTCCTCGGCGGCGCGGGGTTGGTCGAGATCGTCATGGCGTGGCCCGGCATCGTCCCGCGGCTGCTCGAGGCCATCACCCGCCAGGACATCTACGTCGTGCTCGGCTTCGTCGTGATCACGTCGCTGCTGCTGATGATCGGCAACCTCATCTCCGACATCCTGCTCGCGGTGGTCGACCCGCGGATCCGGTTCACATGAGGTGGCAGCCGTGAGCGACCGCAGCACCGAGCGAGCGGCGGCGGCCGACCCCGCGCCCCCCATCGCGGCGAAGGTCGGCGCCTCGGGGTCCAAGAGCCAGGCACGGATCGTCTGGGAGCAGTTCCGCAAGCACAACGTCGCGCTCTTCGGCCTCGGTGTGCTCGTGATCATGTACCTCATGGCGGCGTTCGCCGGGTTCCTGGCGCCCTACGGCATGAACGAGTACCGCCGTTCGCCGTCCGCGGCCTTCGTGCCGCCGATGACGGTCCACTGGACCGACCCCGAGACCGGCCGGCTCACCCGGCCGTTCGTCTACACCTACGTCTCGGAACGCCACCCCGTCACGCGCCAGCAGGTCTGGGTCGAAGACACCGAGGGTCCGCGCTACGAGGTCCAGTTCTTCGTCCGTAGGCCGAACCACTCGTACAAGGTGCTCGGGATCTGGAGGAGCGACCTGCGCCTCTTCGGCGTCGAGGAGCCCGGGCGCATCTTCCTCTGGGGGACGAACAACCTCGGTAAGGACCTCTTCACGCGCGTGATGTACGGCGGGCAGGTCTCGCTGACCATCGGCGTGCTGGCGGTGTGGGTGTCGCTCATCCTGGGGCTCGTGCTGGGGGTGATCGCCGGCTTCTACGGCGGGCTCGTCGACGACTTCATCATGCGGCTCGTCGAGGTGTTCGACGCGATCCCCGGACTCTTCTTGCTGATCGTGCTGGCGACCCTGCTCAAGGACCCGCGAAATCCGCTCGCCCAGCTCTTCGGGCTCCAGATGACGTCCGCCCAGACCTTCCTCATGATCGTCGTCGTGCTCGGGTTCGTGGGCTGGGGCGGCATCGCCCGCACCATCCGCAGCCTCGTCTTCTCGCTGCGTGAGATGGACTACGCCTCGGCCGCCAAGGCGCTGGGCGCGAGCGAGACGCGGGTCATGTTCCGCCACCTCCTGCCGGGCACCGCGAGCTACGTGATGGTCGTGTTGACGCTCGCCATCCCGGGGTTCATCCTCGCCGAGGTCGGGCTGTCGTTCCTCGGCCTCGGACCGTCCGAGCTCGACTCCGCCAGTTGGGGCATCCTGCTGCGCGACGCCACCGCCCGCGGCGTGAGCATCCAGTTCGTGCCCTGGCTCCTCATCCCGGGCATCCCCATCTTCATCGCGGTCTTGGCCTGGAACCTCGTCGGAGACGGCTTGCGAGACGCCTTCGACCCGAAGAAGCGGCGCTGAATGCGCCCGGCCGCCCGTGGGGCGACATGCTCCGTTGTACTTTTGTCGCGCCATCATGGGCGACACCCGCTCCGGCCCGGGGCACATCGGGTACACTGCGTGCACATGGGAGTACATAGCTGATGGCCAAACCCGAACGTCTCCTGGACGTCGTCGACCTGAAGACCTACTTCGACACCGACGAAGGCACCGTCAAGGCCGTCGACGGCGTGAGCTTCCACCTCGACAAGGGTGAGACGCTGGGCGTCGTGGGCGAGTCGGGCTCGGGCAAGTCGGTCACCAGCCTCTCGGTGATGCGCCTGATCGCCACGCCTCCCGGCCGCATCGCCGGCGGGGAGATGCTCTTCGAGGGGCAAGACCTCGTCAAGAAGAGCGAGCGCGACATGCGCCGCATCCGCGGCAACGAGATCTCCATGATCTTCCAAGAGCCGATGACGAGCCTCAACCCGGTCTACACGGTCGGCGACCAGATCGCCGAGGCCATCGTCCTCCACCAGAAGAAGAGCCAGCGCGCCGCCATGAAGCAGGCGGCCGAGATGCTCGACCTCGTCGGTATCCCCGAGCCTGCCAAGCGCGCCAAGAACTACCCCCACCAGATGTCGGGCGGGATGCGCCAGCGCGTGATGATCGCCATGGCGCTCTCGTGCAACCCGAAGCTGCTGATCGCCGACGAGCCCACCACGGCGCTCGACGTGACGATCCAGGCGCAGATCCTCGACCTCATGCGCAAGCTGCAGGAAGAGATCGGCATGTCGATCCTCTTCATCACCCACGATCTCGGCGTGATCGCCGAGATGGCGGATCGCGTGGTCGTCATGTACGCCGGTCGCGCCGTCGAAGAGTGCGACGTCGTGCCGCTCTTCAAGGACCCGCAGATGCCCTACACGCTGGGTCTCATGAACTCGATCCCGCGTGTCGACCGCGCCGCCACGCACCAGGCGCGCCTCGAGGCGATCCCGGGCAACGTGCCCAACCCGCTCAACCTGCCGCAGGGCTGCGCCTTCCACCCGCGCTGCCGCTTCGTCGACAAGGAGCGCTGCACGGCCGCGGTGCCCGAGCTCGAGGACGCCGGCGACGGCCACATGGTCCGCTGCGTGCGCCACGCCGAACTCAACCTCAAAGAGGAGATCGCACTGTGACCACGAAGACCACCGGCGTGGCGATGGGCAGCACGACCAAGGCGGAGATGCACGAGACGCTCTTGGACGTGCGCGACCTCAAGAAGTACTTCCCGATCCGCGGCGGCGTCTTCTCACGCGTGGTGGCGAACGTCAAGGCCGTCGAGGAAGTCACCTTCACGATCAACCGCGGCGAAGTCGTCGGTCTCGTGGGCGAGTCTGGCTCGGGCAAGACGACCGTCGGTCGTACCATCTTGCGACTCATCGAGCCGACCTCCGGCGAGGTGCTGTTCGACGGCGTCGACGTGGCGCAGCTCCCCAAGCCGAAGATGCGCGAGTACCGCCGGCGCATGCAGATCATCTTCCAGGATCCGTTCGCCAGCCTCAACCCGCGCATGTCGGTCGGCGACATCATCGGCGAGGCACTCACGATCCACAACCTCGCTCGCGGCAAGGCCAAGGAGGCGCGCGTCGCCGACCTGCTCGAGCGCGTCGGGATGAACGCCGGTCACATGCGCCGCTACCCGCACGAGTTCTCGGGCGGCCAGCGTCAGCGTATCGGCATCGCGCGGGCGCTCGCGGTCGACCCCGACTTCATCGTCGCCGACGAGCCGGTCTCGGCGCTCGACGTCTCGATCCAGGCGCAGGTCGTCAACCTGCTGCAGGACCTCAAGGACGAGCTCGGGCTCACGATGCTCTTCATCGCGCACGACCTCGGGGTGGTCGAGTACATCTCCGACAAGGTGATCGTGATGTACCTGGGCCGCATCATGGAGATCGCCCCGGCCAAGGAGATGTACCGCAACCCGGTGCACCCCTACACCGAGGCGCTCCTCACGGCCGTGCCGATCCCCGACCCCACCATCAAGCGCGAGCGCGTGATCCTGCAGGGCGACATCCCCTCCCCCATCAACCCGCCGTCGGGATGCGTGTTCCGCACCCGCTGCCCGATCGCGATCGACGACTGCGCCCACGTGGTGCCGCCGCTCGAGGAGATCAGCCCGGGGCACTTCAAGGCTTGCATCAGACGCTAGCCGGAGGCACCACATGGCCAAGCAGCCGCGCCGCGAGCAGCCCGAACGAGACCACGACTCTCGGCCGAAGCTATCGCGGCGCGATACATGGCACCTGGTGTGGGCCACCTATCGCGACTCGTTCCCCTACATCCTGATCTTCGTGGTCGCCATGCTGGTGGCGACCTGGTTCGTGACGACCGTCCTGTTCCGGTGACCCCGCCGGTGCGCACGCCTCACGAGCGTCGCCGGGGTGCGGGCGGCGCGTGGACGACCTGAGCGAACGCATCGGGCGCGCCGTGCTCGGCATGCTCCCGCACGGACACCCCATCGACGAACTGGCCCGCTTCCACGCGCTCATGCGCGACTACCCCGAGCGCGGCGGCAAGCGGATCCGGGGCGCGCTGGTCGTGCTCTCGACGCAAGCGCACGGCGGCGACCCGGAGCGGGCCCTGAGCGTCGCGGCCGCCCTCGAGCTGTTCCAGAACTGGGTGCTGGTCCACGACGACATCGAGGACGACTCCGAGGAGCGGCGAGGCAGCCCCGCGCTCCATCGGACGGTCGGGCTCGCGGTCGCGCTCAACGTCGGCGACGCCATGCACGTGTGCATGTGGGCCGCGCTGCTCGATCTGCCGGACGCTCCGGGGTTCGATGCCGACGCGGTCCGGCGCGAGTTCCTGTGGATGATTCTTCGCACCGCCGAAGGGCAACACCTCGACCTCGCGTGGGTGGCGCAGGGCGCGTTCGCGATCACCGAGGCCGACTACCTCTCGATGGTGCAGCTCAAGACCTCCGCCTACACCGTCACCAGCCCGCTGCGCCTCGGGGCGCACGCCAGCGCCGTGGAGCCCGACCCCGCCTTCGGCTCGATCGGCGACCGCCTGGGCGCGGCGTTCCAGATCCGCGACGACGTCCTCAACCTCACGCCGCGCGTCGCCGGGCAGCGCTACGGCAAGGAGTTCGCGGGCGACCTGCTCGAGGGGAAGCGCACCCTGGTGCTGGCGCACCTGCTCGC
>SKWV01000502.1 GCA_007128755.1 Trueperaceae bacterium | reverse complement strand
TATCGAACGGCCTGGTCGATCGCGCTGACGCTACGGACCACGCGCTGCCGGCGAGGAGCGCTTCAGGAGGTGCCGCGATGACGGGTGCCGGCAAGAGGATCACGGGGCCCAAGGGCGCGCCACTCGTGGGCGTGTTCCCGCAGATGAAGCGCGATGCGCTCGGGTTCTTCGAACGCACGGCCGCGGAGCACGGCGGTGTCGCGCTCCTCGACTTCGGGCTCAAGAAGATCTACCTGGTGACCGCGCCCGACTGCATCCAACACGTGTTGCTCGACAACGACCGCAACTACGTGCGCGGCCGCAGCGTCGACTCGGCCCGGCTCCTGCTGGGGAACGGCTTGGCGATGAACAACGGCGAGTCGTGGCTCCGTCAACGCCGTCTGATGCAACCGGCCTTCCATCGGCAGCGCGTGGCGCGGTTCGCCCGTCTGATCACGGACCTGACCGACGAGACGGCCGAAGGCTGGCGGAGAGAGGCGGCCGCAGGCCGCACGGTCGACGTCGCCGACGAGATGACGAAGCTGACGCTGCGGATCGTGGTGAAGTCACTCTTCAGCGAAGACATCCGCGACCGGCTCGACGAACTCTCCGAGGCGTTCGACGTCGCCCAGCACTTCATCTACTGGCACGGGCGCAACCCACTGGCGCTGCCGCTGCGGGTCCCGACGCCGGCCAATCGCGCGTTCCTGCGGGCGCGCCGACGCCTCGACGAGATCGTGTTCGACCTGATCCGTGAGCGCCGCGTGCGGGATGCCCGGACCGACGACCTGCTCGACATGCTCCTGGCGGCGCGCGACGAGGAGACGGGCCAGGGGATGGACGATCGCCAGGTCCGCGACGAGGTCATGACCGTCTTCTTCGCGGGACACGAGACGACGATGACGATGCTGACGTGGGCCTGGTACGTGCTTGCGAGCGTACCGGAGGCCGAGCGCGACCTGCAGGCGGAGTTGGGGAGCGTGCTGAACGGTCGGCCCCCGGTGATCGCCGACCTGCCCAAGCTCGGCTACACGGAGCGCATGCTCCAGGAGACGATGCGGCTCTACAGCCCTACCTGGATCTTCGCGCGCGAGGCCGTCGCCGACGACGTGGTGTGTGGTTACCCGATCGAGCGCGGCGCGTCGCTGCTCATCTCCCCGTACGTGACCCACCGCAGCGCAGCGTGGTGGCCCGACCCGCAGCGATTCGATCCGGAGCGCTTCACGGCGGAGCGCGCGAAGGGCCGGCACCGCTTCGCCTACGTTCCCTTCGGTGGGGGACCGCACCTGTGCATCGGTCGCGAGTTCGCGTTGATGGAGGCGCGCCTGATCATGGCGACGCTGGCGCAACGCTACCGGCTCGAGCGCGTCGCCCAAGGCCCGGTGGCCATGACGCCGCAGGTGACGCTCCGGCCGAAGGGCGGCATGCCGATGACGATCCATTCGCGCTGAGGAGCGACGCGACGGACTCGCGGGTGCGGCTGTGTGCCGACGGAGCCGGTAGGGTGCCGCGCGTGCTGCCTAACAGAAGGAGCAGCGCGACCGTCGCGTCAGGCTCCGAGCGTTACGCTGCACCATCATGTCGACCCTCGCAGCGATGCTGCTGCTCGGCGTGCTCGTCGGGTTCTTGGGGACGTTCGCCGCGCGCGTCTGGCAACAACGCGGCGCATGGCCTTGGGGGGTGGTGCTCGTCGTGGTGCTTGGTGCGCTCGTCGTCTGGTTCCTGATCATGGTGCTCGGGGTCGGCCCGACACTCGGGGCGATGTGAGCTCTGGTGAGCCGCATGCCTGCCCAGGGGGCGTGGACGACGTGAGGCTGCTGGTGATCTGAGTGGGCGAGCAGAGGTCCGGGAGTCATGCTCCGCCGGCCGCGCGCTCACGCCGTCGTGCCGGTGCTCCACACCTCGGGGCGCGCGGCGCGCTCGAGCAACGACGCCCCGAGGAGCGCGTCGAGGTCGCCCTCCACGACGCCGAGCTCGCGCAGCCGAGCCTCGACGATCGTGACGAGAGCCGCGGGCCCGTGCGGCTTCGGCCCTGCGGCGGCCGGCTGCTCGTCGGCAGGTGCCCAGAGCGTCGGCGACGTGAGGGCGAGGCCGATCGCCACGGAGCGCGCGAAGCCGCCCTCGAGCAGGCGCTCCAGCAGCGCGAACGGCTCCCCGTTCTCGCCCGAGCTCGGTCGCAGCGACGAGGCGAAGCCGAGCAGCACGCCGGCGGACGCCAACTCCGCGAGCACGCCGGCGTCGCCGCGCCCGTCGGCATGCAGGAGGTAGATGCGATCGGTCGGCACGGCACGCTCGTGCAGCCACGCGACGAGGTCCTCGATGCCGGCGCCGCGCTCCGTGTGGACCACGAGCAGCGCCCCCGTCTGTCTGCAGGCGGCGATCGCCGCCTGCCAGCAGGGATCGTCGTCCTCGACCGTGCCCGTGAACGCGGCCTTCACGCCGGCGGCCTTCGCCATCGGCGCCTCGCGGAACCCGCCCTCGAGTTCGCGGACGAAGGTGTCGAGCGCGCTTCCGGTGGTCGTCCACGGCCGCAGGCCCTTCGGATACGCGCGTCGCACGTGGAAGCCCGTTAGGGCCGCGATGGCCACACCGCTCTTCTTGGCGATGCGGGCGAGGGCCGCGGCGTCGCGTCCGCAGCCTGGCGCCTGACAGTCCAGGAGTGCCGCGCGGCGTGGTGCGGCCGCACGGGCGAAGCGCTCGAGACCCGCGACGAGCGCCGCCTCGTCTCGGAGCGCCGGGACTTCCTCGGCCGCGAGCGCGGGCGGTGCGATCCACGCGTGGCCGTGCGCGTCGAGTCGAAGGTCGGATCCGGGGCGCACGATCGCGCCCGAGACGGTCGGGAGGACGGGGTCGGTGGCGTTCACCGGCGGTCCGGGCTCCGGTTCGGGCGCATGCGTCGTGTTGGGGTACCCCGGTTCGGCATCCCATACTTCTACCGGATCAGGGCGCGGTGCCACGTCGCGCGTCTCGTCGAGAGGGCGCCCCGTGAAGGTGGGTTGGAGCTCGTGTACGGTTGCAGTGGACAGCTACATGAGGCACCACTATCCTTCCAGAGCCTCGAGGCCCGGCGCGGCCCGTGGGGCTTCGTATGAGCGTCGCTCTCGGCGTTTCTCGCACTACGCTCATGAGCGCCTTCTCAACGCAGCCTCACGACTTCACCGTCGCGCCATGCCTGTAGGTGATGTAAACCTGAAAGGAGTATCATCATGAGTACGTTCCGTACCTTCAAGAGCTCGGCCATGCGCGCGGTCCTCGCGAGCCTCGTCGCCGGCGGTCTGGCACTCGGTGTCGCCCAGCAGGAGCCGGCAACGCCAGAGACGGCGCAGCAGCCCGGCATGCAGCAAGACGTGACGCTGCCATCCGGTATCGATCCAGACCAGCCCGTCGCGCAGTTCGGCCCCGACGAGCCGCTGACCCAGCGCCAGTTCGCCGAGGAGTTCGACCGCTCCATACGCGCCATGGCGATGCACCACGGGCTGCAGTTCACCGACGAGGTCCGCACCATGTTCGACCGCTTCCGCGGTGAGTTCCTCGAGATGTACGCCACGCAGCAGGCGCTCTTGCGCGAGGCCGAGCAGCGGGGTATCGAGATCACCGACGTCGAGGTCGATCAGCGCGTCGATCAGGCCCGCGTGCAGTGGGGCGATCAGTTCGACCAGACGCTCACGGATCTCGGCTTCGCCGACGAGATGGCCTACCGCGAGTCCGTTCGCGAGGGCATGCTCGCTCAGCGGGTCGTGGATGAGCTTCGTGCCGACGTCCAGTGGACCGACGCCGAGCTCGAGGAGTTCCACGCGCAGCACCGCACGCAGTTCTTCGGTGATCGCGAGTTCGACGAGGTGCGTGCCGACGTCGAGCAGCGCTTCGTGAGTGACCGCCTGCAGCAGCGCTTCGGCGATCTGCGTGCCGAACACGGCATCGAGGTCTTCCAGGACCGGATCGCGACCGAGCCCGGTCCAGCCGGCCTGGGCACGAACTGAGCTCGGACCGCACTGAAGCACGGCGTCGCCTCTCGGCACGCCGCTCCATCCTTCGATCGTCCCGCACCACCGAGGTGCGGGACGATGCTCGTGCCGGACCGATCCGCGTGGTCGGGTGGGGCGTTACGGCGCCCGCATCGCCGTGAGCTCGCGCGCGGAGAGCGGCCGGATGCCGACGAAGTACCGCGTGGCATGCGCGCTGCCCAAGCACATCGCGACGACCTGCACCGTGCCGTCGAGCCACGTCGCCTGCGTGAAGCTCATCCCGAGCGACGCGTGCCGCTCCGTCGCTCCGGGGGTGCCGTGCCGCTCGGTCAAGGTGCCGAGCAGTCCCGCGCACTCGGCGTCGGCCGCCACGCCCGTGAGCGGCGACGCGAACTGGAGCTTCGCGACGCGAAGCGCCGCGTCGTCGAAGCCGAAGGTGGCGCTCCCCGTCAGGTCGAGCACGCGCACGTCGCGCGACTCCACCGACCAGGCGGTCCCGAAGACGTCGGTCGCCCGGGCGCTCTCGGGCACCAGGGCCGCCCCCGGCACGACGGCGAGCACCTGGGCCTCGCTCATGCCCACACGGGTGTCGGCCCAGAGGGGCTGAGCCGCGCCGGCTGAGACGAGGATCGACAGACACAGAACCAACGAGAACACCACGGGACGCTGCATGACGGAGGCTACCGAACGGGCGGCCCGAACGAGGAGAAAAACCTCCCCGCGCCTACGGGAAGTCGGACGATGGGGGCTCCGTGAGCCCAAGGCGTGTGACGAGGTCGGCCAAGTCGGCGACGGTGACGGCGTGCACGCGCGGTGATGCCAGCGGATCGCTGTCGAAGAGGTCGTCGGCCTCGGCGCGGGCGGCTTCGGCGTCGGCGTGCACCGTGCCGTCGGCGATGACCGTGCGGAGGTAGTGCTCGGCGACCGCTTCGAGGCCGAACTCGGCGACCGCGTGACGCAGCGTGTCGTCGTCGATCCCCTGCACCAGTTCCTCCAGGACGCGCGTGTGCGTCAGGTTGCCGAAGCGGTCGACGGCGTAGCCGACGAGATCGTCGTGGTCGCTCATGGCGGGGTCGTCCGGTCGCTATCGCCGGCGATGGGTCGAGTGGTGCTCATCCACGCCAGGGTACCGTGAGCGTCTTGATCGTGTTCATGACGATGACCGTGCTGGGGGTCGCCGCCGCGCAGACGGGCGCACTTTGGTGGTTCACGGACCCCCTCACAGCCCGTACCACGCCCGCGCGTTGGCGGCGTAGAGCTTCTCCAGCACGTCGTCGGCCAGCTGGATGCCGCGCGCGGTGCTGCCACCGTGGGTCACCACCTCGTCCGTCTCGAAGTAGCGGATGTGGTCGCGGTACGACGCCGCGAGCGCGTCGATCTGCCGCGCGCGCTCGGCGTCGCTCAGCTGCGAGTGGGGCGTGCGCATGACCACGTCGGTGCCGAAGATGATCCGGTCTTGGTACGTGTCGAAGAACGTGCGCGCGGCATCGCCGTCGTGGCGCATGAGGTCGGCCAAGCGAGCGGAGACGTCGACCGCGAAGTTCGCGTGCGCATCGAGGTGCCTCGCGACCTCGGCGAGGTCGTACTCGAGGCTGCCCAGGTGCGCGCCGATCACCCGCAGATCCCGGTGGCGCGCCACGACCGCGTCCCGCGAGGCGATGAGCCTCGCGTGTGACGGCAT
>SKWV01000010.1 GCA_007128755.1 Trueperaceae bacterium | reverse complement strand
CGGCACGAAGCCGGCGCGACGCGAGCCCTCCACCGGCAGCCCCGCGGCCTCCCACGCCGGCCGGGCCGACGCGGCGTCGCTCACCCGCCCGTGCAGGCACGGCTTGGCCTCGCAGCGCTCGCAGACGTCGTGGTCGACCGCCCCGATCACGGTGGGCGACGTGTGGGCGAGCGCGAAGTTGAAGTTGCCGAGCGGGCAGACGTGGCGGCAGAACGTGCCGGCGGGGAAGAGCGTGTCGACGGCGAGCGCGGCCCCGAAGTACCCGATCACCAGCCAGGCGGTGAGCCAGGGGCTGCTCCACAGCGAGAAGACCTCGTAGGAGACGAAGAACGCGACCAGCAGCACGATGACGAGCCATTTCGAGCGCAGCGCCCTGGGCCAGTCCCGGTCACCGCCGAGGGCGCGCTTGAGCCAGCGTGTCGGCCCGCGCGTCAGCATCAGCGGGCACGCGGCGCAGAAGGCGTTGCCGAAGAGGGCCAGCGCCAGCACCACGAAGCCGCGGTAGTGCAGCCACACGCTCGTGGTGGCGACGTTGCGCGGCGCGAGGGGCCGGCCGGTCAGGCCGTCGACGATCACGAACAGGGCGAGGAGCAGCAGCGGGACCTGGAAGAGGAGGCGAGCGTAGCGCCACCGGAGCAGGCGCCTGAGGCCGGGCAGGCGCAACAGGTCGAAGCCCGAGGCCGTGCGCCGGCCGGGGGCGGCGGAACGCGTGCCGGGGTCACCGGCGGTGGGGAGCTCGAGCACGATGGCGATGCTACCAGCGGGACTCCGTCGGCGGGCCGAACGGGCCGACGCAGCCTCGGCTAGATGCGCCGGCCGGACAGCCAGAAGATCACGTGCTCGTTCACGTTCTCGACGTGGTCGCCGCAGCGCTCGAGGTGACGAGCGACCATCAGCAGCTTGGTCGCGGCGTTGATGGTCGCGGGATCGCTCATCATGTAGGTGAGCAGCTCGCGTTGGATCTGATCGTAGAGGTCGTCGATCTCGTCGTCCATGGCGAGCGCCTTGCGCGCCGCCTCGGCGTCGCCCTCGACCATCGCCCGCATCGTCGCTTCGAGCATCTCGTCGAGGACGACGAGGATCCGCTTCATGTCGAGGTACTTCTTGAGCGGGGGCGCGCCGGCGAGCTCCGCGCCCGTCCGCGCGACGTGCACGGCATAATCGCCGGCGCGTTCGATGTCGGCGAGCGACTGCAGCATCGCGCCCAGGAAGCGGAGGTCCTTGGCCGCTGGCTGGCGCCGCGCGATGGTCGTGAGGATCTGCTGCTCGAGCTGGTTCTGGAGCGCGTCGACGGCGGCGTCGCCCGCGATGGCGCGGTCGGCGGCCGCGACGTCGGCGTCGATCAGGCCGCGGCGGGCGAAGGTGAGGCCCTCGCGCACCATGCTGAGCATGCGCACGGCGCTGGTGCCGATCTCCTGCAGATCGCGTTCGAGCATGTTCATAGCGTCTTGTACCACGGGCCAGGAGGCGCTCCGTCCGCGCGCGGCCGACGCGGCGGCCGACGCGGCCGACGTCGCGCTCACGCCCGCCCGGCTAGCATGAGCGCGTGGGAACCATCGTGGGCGGTGCGGTACGTGTCGCCTAACGCCACCGTGATGGTGGTCGAGGACGACGCCTTCGTGCGCGAGCTGGTGGCCTTCCACCTCGCGCGCGCGGGGTTCGCGGTGCTCGAGGCCGGCGACGGCGGCGCCGCGCTGCGTGCGCTGGGCGCTGCCGACGTCGTGGTGCTCGACCGGATGCTGCCGGACGTGTCGGGCATGGACGTGCTGCGCACCCTCCGCGCGGGCCCCCATGCGCGCACGCCGGTGCTGATGCTCACCGCCCGCGCGAGCGAGGTCGATCGGGTCGAGGGGCTCGATGCCGGCGCCGACGACTACCTGGTGAAGCCGTTCAGCGCCTCGGAACTCGTCGCGCGCGTCCGCGCGTTGCTGCGCCGCGCCAGTCCCGCGCGCCGCTACACCGTCGGGGATCTCGTCGTGGACGTCGAGGGAGCGCAGGTGCGCCTCGCCGGCGAGCACGTGGCGCTGACACGGCGCGAGTTCGAGCTGCTCGCGTGCATCGCGGCCCATCCCGGGCGCGTCTTCACCCGCAACGAGTTGCTCGACCGCGTCTGGGGCGAGGACTTCGTGGGGACGGATCGGACGGTCGACCAGCACGTGGCCCAGCTGCGCGCCAGGCTCGGGGCGACGCGCATCGAGACGGTGCGGGGGAGAGGCTATCGCCTCGTCGAGGCCCCAGCGGCGTGAACGACGCGGTGTGGGGGGCGCTTGGCGAGGGGGTCGTGCTCGTGGCCGAGGGGCGGGTCAGCGGCCTGAACGCCGCGGCGGCGCGGCTGCTGGAGATCGAGCCGGAGCGGGCGATCGGCTCCCTCCTGCTGGCCGTCCTGCGCGACCACCGCATGGAGCGGGCGTACCTCGAGGGGAGCGCCGTCGAGGTGACGACGCGCGGCCGCGCCGTGCGTGTGACGCCGTTCGCGCACGGGCTGGTCCTGCGCGACGTGACGGAGGCGCGCCGGGCGCGCGACGACGCACGCGAGCTCCTCGCGGTGCTCTCCCACGAGCTGCGGACGCCCGTCACCAGCATCCGCTCGGTGCTCGAGGCGCTGCGGTTCGATTTGCCCGCCGAGCAGCGTGACCGCTACCTCGAGCGCGCCGAGACGGAGGCCGACCGCCTCGTCCGGTTGCTCGACGACCTCACCGTCGACGTCGCGCCGCCCGCCGCGCGCTCCGTGCCGCTGCGCGAGGCGGCCGGTCGGGCGGAGGCGCTGTTGGCGGGCGAGCTCGCCGAGCGCGGTATCGGCCTGACGCTGGAGGTCCCGGGCGTCACGGTCTGGTGCGATCCCGACAAGCTCCTGCAGCTGTTCGTGAACCTGATCGAGAACGCCGCCCGCCACGGCCCGCAGGCGGCGGCGGTGCTGGTGGCGGCCGCGCCCGCGGCCGAGCGGCCGGGCTGGTACGCGGTCGAGGTGCGCGATGCCGGCGTCCCGCTCGAGCCGGCGGTGCTCGAGGGGCTCTTCTCGCCGCATACGCGCGGTAGCGGCGCCGCCGGGCGCGGCACGGGCCTCGGGCTCTACATCGTGCGGTCGATCGCCGAGCGGTGGGGGGGACGCGCGTGGGGGCGGCCGCTGGCCGGAGGCGGCAACGCGTTCGGCTTCACCGTCCCGCGGGACCGCCAGGCTTCTCTCGGCTAGGCCTGCCTGCGCGCCGCGCTCGCTGCAGCGGCGGAGGCACGGTGAAGGGCTCGAGGTCGTCCCGGCCGTGACGGGCTGCCGGCGCGCCCTGAGGCCTCCCGTGCCGATCCCGGCCGGACCTGGGGGAGGGCGTGATGCGCGAGTCCGGGAACGCGCGGACGTAGGTGGTCGGCGCGACGAGCAGGAGCAGGGCGGCGGCCACCAGCACGCCCGCGGGCACGAGGCCGTGCTGCGCCCGGAGCGTGTCGACGTCGACGGCACCCTGCTCGATCACGGCCACGCTCAGGCCCGCCGTGCCCCAGGCGAGGGCGTAGGCGAGGAGGGCGTAGAGGGGACCGGTCGAGCGGCTCCGTCGCGGGCTCGGCCACACCGCGAGCCAGCCGATCACCGCGAGCTCGAGCCCGAACATCCACGGTCCCCACGCGCTGGCGTGCGGCAGCGGCACCCAGGCCGCCACCAGCGCCGCGGCGACGAGTCCCGGCACGGAGCCGTAGGCGAGGGCGAAGAGGTACAGGGGGAAGCGTCCCGCTCCCAGCACGACGTCGTGCCAGGGCGCCGGTGCGGCGGCCGCCGACAGGGCGAGCACCCAGGTGGCGGCGACGAGCGCGAGCAGCCAGGCGACGGGGACGGGACGCGCCAACGCCAGCACGTCGCCGCGCAGCAGGCCGGTGGCCAACGACACCGAGGCGAGCACCAGCGCGGCGAGCGCAGGGTACAGGACCAAGGGGTCGCTCGTCAGGGTGACGAGAAGACCGCCATCGCCGGGCACGCCGGGAGTCTAGCACCCCCTCAGGCGTCGTCGTCGAGCGTCGCCCCGAACCCGGAGCGGTCGAGGTCGTTCGCGCGGAAGCGCCGCGCCACCTCGCGCCAGGCGGAGCGGCGGGCCCCATCGGAGGCCGCCCGAGTCGCGACTTCCGCGCTGAGGGCGACGGCGAGGCGGTGCCCGGCGCGCACGAGCGGCGGGGCGTAGCGGCGCGACACCACGTATCCGCCCCGCAGGCCCTCGACCAGGAAGCGCGGCCCGGCCGGGGTGGCGGCGCCACCCTGATGCACGACCTCGGTCCCCACCAGGCGACAGCGGTAGCCGGCGCGGCGGAGGCGGAGGCACCACTCGAGGTCTTCGTTGTAGAAGCGCAGGCTCGCGTCCATCCCGCCGACGCGCTGCACCGCGGACAGGCGCACGAGCTGCAGGCAGCCCGAGAGCCACGGCACGTCGACGGCCGCGGGCGTGCGCGAGGCGTGGCGGCGTTGCCAGCGCACGCGCGCGTAGTGCCAGCGGTACGGCAGTCCCAGGTCCTGGACGGCGCCCGCCTCCGTGAGCGCGAGCGGGCCCGCCATCGCCACCGTCTCGTCGTCCATCGCGGCGAGGAGCGCCTCGAGCGTGCCGGCGCCGACGAACACGTCGGCGTTCATGTGGGCGATGAAGGGACGCGTCGCCCGGCGCAGCGCGGCGTTGACGCCGGCCGCCAGCGAGTGGTTCGGCACGGCGGTCCACGTCAGCCGCGGATGGGCGCCGTCGAGCAGGCGCGCGAGCGAGGGATCGAACGCCGTGTCGACCACCCGCACGTCGACGTCGGGAGCATGATCGGCCAACGCCTCCAGGCAGCGCGCCAACAGCGTCGGCGTGGCGTGGTGGATGACGGCGACCTCGAGGGCTGAGGGCGTCACGACACGAGTGTGCCACGGACGGGCGCCGGCCGTGACGTCGGTGGCGCTCTCACCGCGCTCGCACCACACCGCCATCCGAGCTCGGGTACCGTGCACGGCGTGAGCCTCGAAGGTCCCATCCCTGCCGGCGCGCCCTCGCCGCTGCCGCCGCGGCCTCGCCGGATCGGCGTGGCGCTCGGCGGCGGCAGCGCCCGCGGCTACGCCCACATCGGTGTGCTGGCGTCGCTGGAGCGGGGCGGCCTCTCGCCCGACGTGGTGGTGGGCACCAGCTTCGGCGCCGTCGTCGGGGCGCTCTACGCGCTCGGCCGGAGCCCGGCGGCGATGCGGGTGGAGGCCGAGCGCCTGCGCCGTCGGGACGTGTTCCCGCACATCGTCGACGTCGGCGTCCGCCGCGGCGCCCTGCTCGCGGGCGACCGCCTCGAGGCGTACTTCGACCGGCTCGTCGAGGGGCGCGACTTCGCCGACTTAGGGCGCACCTTCGCCGTGGTCGCGACGGACGTCGACACCGGCGAGCGCGTGCTGCTGCGTCACGGCCCCCTCGCGCCGGCGTTGCGGGCCAGCGCCTCGCTCCCCGGGCTGTTCGCGCCCGTGGTGCTGGGCGGGCGCCGGCTGATCGACGGTGGCATCGGCACGCCGGTCCCGCTCGACACGCTCGCCGACTTCGACGTCGATCTCGCCCTGGGCATCGGCGCGGGTGTGGCGACGTCCGACTCGCGCGCGCTGCGGGCGGTGCGCCGCGCCCTCGCCAGCGCGTCGGGTCGGGCGACGCGCGGGCTGCT
>SKWV01000164.1 GCA_007128755.1 Trueperaceae bacterium | reverse complement strand
CTGCTGTCGGTCTCGTTGATCGCGCTCTACGCGATCGCGTCGTTCCAGTCGCTCTACCTCGACGCCGCCATCGCCCTCGCGCTCATCAGCTTCCTGGGCACCGTGGCGTTCGCCCGCTTCATCGAGTGGCGAGGGGAGGAGCGGGACCATGCTTGAGATCGCTGCCGGACTCCTGATCATCGCGGGCGCGTTCTTCATGCTGGTCTCGGCGCTCGGCGTGTTGCGGCTGCCCGACCTGTTCATGCGGATGCATGCGGCCACGAAGGCGGGCACCCTCGGCGCGGCCCTGGTGCTGTTCGCGGCGGCGCTGCTCTTCGGTCAGCTCGCGGTGTCGATCAAGGCGGTCGCCGTGTTCCTGTTCCTGCTGCTCACCGCGCCGGTGGCGGCGCACGTGCTCGGCCGCGCCGCCTACTACGCCGGGGTCGAGCTCTGGAGCGAGACGGTGCTCGATGAGCTGAAGGACTGCTACGACAGGACGTCGCCCCAGCACGGCGGACCGGTGATGGACCGCGCCGGCAAGATCGGCGCCGAGTCGCGCCCTCGCGGCGACTGCTGAGCGCTCCTGGTACCGTGCAGGCATGAAACGGACGCGCTTCTCCTCGACCTCGCCGCGCCGGGCGACTTGCATGCCACGGTGCTCCACGCACGCTCCGTCTCGTCGCGCGGCAGGGCGGCGGCCACGATGACGGCCGCGGCGGAACGCTACCTCGGCCACGTGCGCGACGAACTGGACGCCCTGGAACGCGAGGGGCTGAGGAAGCGCGAGCGGGTCATCACCTCGCAGCAGAGCGCCGACGTCGAGATCGAGGTGGGCGGGTCCTCGGAGCGTCGGCGGGTGCTCAACCTCTGCGCCAACAACTACCTCGGGCTCGCGAACCATCCGGACGTGATGGACGCGGCGATCCAAGGCATCCGCTCGCACGGCTTCGGCGTCGCCTCGGTGCGCTTCATCTGCGGCACCCAGGATCTCCACCACGCTCTCGAGGCGGAGCTGTCGACGTTCCTCGGCACGGAGGCCACGATCCTCTACACCTCGTGCTTCGACGCCAACGGAGGCCTCTTCGAAACGCTGTTGGGGCCCGAGGACGCCGTTATATCGGACGCGCTGAACCACGCGTCGATCATCGACGGCATCCGGCTGTGCAAGGCGCGTCGCCTGCGCTACGCCAACGCCGACGTCGCCGACCTCGAGCGGCAGCTGGAAGCCGCGAGTGACGCCCGCTTCCGCCTGATCGCCACCGACGGCGTGTTCAGCATGGACGGGGTCGTGGCGCCGCTGGACGCCATCTGCGACTTGGCGGACCGCTACGACGCCATGGTCATGGTCGACGACTCGCACGCCGTCGGGGTGATGGGCGAGCGTGGACGCGGGACGCACGAGCACATGGGGGTCCTGGAGCGCGTCGACATCATCACCGGCACGCTGGGCAAGGCGCTCGGCGGCGCCTCGGGCGGCTACACGAGCGGCCGCCGCGAGCTGGTCGAGCTGCTGCGGCAGCGGAGCCGCCCGTACCTCTTCAGCAACGCCCTGCCGCCTTCGCTGGTGGCGGCCTCGCTGCGAGTGCTGGAGCTGCTGGGCGAGAGCGATGCGCTGCGGCGCACGGTCCACGAGCACGCGGCCTTCTTCCGACAGCGCATGCGCGACGCCGGCTTCGACCTCGTCGGGGCCGACCACCCCATCGTGCCGGTGATGGTCGGCGACGCCGCGCTCGCGTCTCGGTTCGCCGAGCGCCTGCTCGAGGAAGGGGTCTACGTGGTCGCGTTCTCGTTCCCGGTCGTCCCGCGAGGGCAGGCCAGGATCAGGACCCAGCTCTCGGCGGCGCACTCGCACGAGCAGCTCGAGTTCGCGGTGCGAGCCTTCGAACGGGTCGGGCGCGAGCTCGGCCTGATCGGCTGAGGCGCGGAGGTGCGGGCGCTGGCGAAGCTCGAGGCGCGCGAAGGCATGTGGCTCACCGAGGTCCCCGAGCCGACGTGCGGCGCGCTCGACGTCCTCATCCAGGTGGAGAAGACGTCGATCTGCGGCACCGACGTGCACATCGACACATGGGACGCGTGGGCCCAACGCACGGTGCCCGTCCCGATGGTGACGGGGCACGAGTACATGGGCGTGGTGATCGACGTGGGGAGCGACGTGCGCGGCGTCGCCGTCGGCGATCGCGTCTCGGGCGAGGGGCACCTCACCTGCGGGCACTGCCGGAACTGCCGCGCCGGGCGACGGCACCTGTGTCGGAACACCAAGGGCGTGGGCGTCAACACGCCCGGCGCCTTCAGTGAGCGGTTCACGCTCCCGGCGACGAACGTCTTCGTCCTTCCCGACGACGTGCCCGACGACTGGGCCGCGATCCTGGATCCCCTGGGCAACGCGGTGCACACCGCCCTCTCGTTCGACCTGGTGGGGGAGGACGTGCTCATCACGGGGGCGGGCCCCATCGGCTGCATGGCGGCGGCGGTCTGCCGCTTCGTCGGCGCCCGGCACGTCGTCGTCACCGACGTCAACCCCTACCGGCTCGAGTTGGCGCGCAAGATGGGCGCGAGCCGCGCCGTCGACGTCGGCGACGAGCGGGCGGACCTCCGCGACGTCATGGCCGAGCTCGGCATGACCGAGGGCTTCGACGTCGGCCTCGAGATGTCGGGCGCGGCGAGCGCGTTCTCGCAGATGCTCGCGAGCATGAACTGGGGCGGCAAGGTGGCGCTGCTCGGCATCCCACCGGGCGACGTGGCGATCGACTGGGACGCCGTCATCTTCAAGGGCCTCACCCTCAAGGGCATCTACGGTCGGGAGATGTTCGAGACCTGGTACAAGATGGCGAACATGCTCGGTTCGGGGCTCGACATGGCGCCGATCATCACCCACCGGCTGCCGTTCGAGCGCTTCCGAGAGGGGTTCGACGTGATGCGCTCGGGCCGTTCCGGCAAGGTGATCCTCGACTGGCGATCGTGAGGTGAGCGGCGCCGCCCCGCGACCGGCGGCGGCGCATGCAACCTACATGCAACCTTGCCGCAGGCGAGGATGGGTCAGGAGCGGACGGTCCCGGTGGCAGCCTTGGATCCGTCCGCTTCCTCTTGTGGCTCCGTGATCCCCGAGCGTACCGAGCCGACCGGCCGCGCTGTCGGTCTCCTGCTGTACCGCGCCGCACGCGGGCAGGCTTCTACCCTGGCGCAAGTCGCTCGTAGCGGAGCGTCTCGACTCCAGGAGGTCAGCCATGCGCCACGTCCGACCGATCCATCTCGTCCTCTTCCTCACGGCTGTGCTCACCGCCCTCACGGCGGTCGCGGCCCAGCGGGCCATCGCCGACGACTCCGTCGACGGCTACTTCTCCTGGACGCGGCTGAACCCGCAGCGCAACTTCATCCAGAGCGCGCACGACACCCCCAAGGACGTCTACGTGAACGACGTCGGCGCCGAGAACGCCGTGACGCGCTCCTTCCCGTTCCCCGAGGGCAGCGTGCTCGTCAAGGAGATCATGGACGAAGACATGATGACGGTCGCCATGCTCCCCTCGATGCGCAAGGTCGCGGGGTTCGATCCCGACAACGGCGACTGGCAGTACGCGATGTTCCAGCGTCAGGACGACGGCTCCTACATGGGCGAGTGGCTCGCCGCCGACCACGACATGCACATGATGTGCGTCTCGTGCCACACCGGCGCGGCCGCCAACGACTACGCCTTCTTGAACTACACCGGCGAGTAGGCCGGTTCCGACCGATGCGGAGGCGGCGGCTCGGGGCATGCGGACCGAGCCGCCGCCCCCGTCGGCATCGCCGTGGTGCCGGGGTTCGCGCCGTCAAGTACGAATGACCCGATCCGCAGCGGTCCAGCGTCTAGGCTTCGCTCCTCTCGTCAGACCCACAGGAGGTAGCCGATGCGGAACAGCAGACCGATTCACCTCGTCCTCCTCGTCGCGGCCGTCGCGGCCTCGCTGACAGCGGTGGTGGCCGCGCAGCAGGGGGTGTCCGACGACGTCGACGGCTACTTCTCCTGGACCCGGCTGAACCCGCAGCGCAACTTCATCGAGTCCGCGCACCCCGCGCCCAAGGACGTGTACGTGAACGACGCGGGCGCGCAGAACGCCCTCGACCGGGAGTTCCCGTTCGCCCAGGGCACCGTGTTCGTCAAGGAGGTCATGGACGACGACGGCCTCCAGGTGGCGATGCTGCCGTCGATGCGCAAGGTCGCCGACTTCGATCCCGACGGCAACGACTGGCAGTACGCCATGTTCGAGCGGCAGGACGACGGGTCGTTCTCGGGCGAGTGGGTCGACGTCGACAGCGACATGCACGCCATGTGCTCCAGCTGTCACGCCAACGCCGCCGACACCGACTACGCGTTCCTCACCTACATGCTCTCACCCGACGCAGCCGATTGACGACCCCGCGAGCGGACTCGGCCCGAGTCCGCCGTGAAGCCGCGTCGCCGCATGACCGGATCGCCTCCCGACGCGGTCATACGGCCGACGCCGCCGGCAACTCGCGCACCACGGCGTCGAGCGCCTCCGCGAGCGTGGTCGCGATCGTCTCGGCGTGCTCGGGAGCGATGATGAACGGCGGCGCGATCAGCACGTGGTCGCCACCGATCGTCCCGGCGCTGCCGCCTCCCTGGTAGACGTAAAGGCCTCGCTCGAGGCAGGCCCGGCTGAGACGACTCTGCACGCGCAAGGCCGGATCGAACGGGACCCGGCTCGCGCGGTCGGCCACGAACTCGACCCCCAGGAGGAGACCCCGCCCGCGCACGTCGCCGACGTGCGGGTGCGAACCCAACGCCGTCTCGAGCCGCGCACGCAGGGCCGCCCCCATCACACGCACGTTCTCGAGCAGGTGCTCGCGCTCGATCACGTCGATCACCAGGCTCCCGACGGCGGCCGAGAGCGGGTTCCCCGAGTAGGTGTGGCCGTGGCGGAAGTTGCTGCGGGTGGCGCGGAACGCGTCGTAGGCGTCGTCGCGAACCAGGAGCGCGCCGAGCGAGGCGTAGCCGGCCCCGATCCCCTTCGCGGTCGTGATCAGGTCGGGCGTCACGCCCGTCTGCTGCATCGCCCACCACGTCCCGGAACGGCCGTTGCCGCTCATCACCTCGTCGGCCACGAAGAGCACGTGGTGGCGGTCGCAGATGTCACGGATGCGCCGCCAGTAGGCGGGGGAGGCGTCCGCCCCGGGGGCGCTCGAGCCGACGATCGGTTCGGCGATGAACGCCGCCACCTGGTCGGGCCCCTCGGCCTCGATCACGCGCTCGAGGTCGTCGGCACACGCCAGGGTGCAGGAGAGCGCCTCGGCGCACCAGGCGCAGCGGTAGGGGTAGCACGACGCGATCTTGGGCTCGACGCGCAGGAGCGCCGCGAACGGCTCCGTGCGCTCCTCCTGGCCCGTGACCGCGAGGGCGCCCAGCGTCGCGCCGTGATAGCTCGTGCGGCGCGAGACGGTCTTCACCTTGGCGGTGCGGCCGTGGGCGAGATGGACCTGGCGCGAGAGCTTGATCGCCGCCTCGACGGACTCCGAGCCGCCCGACGTGAAGAAGACGCGGCTGAAGCCCTCCGGCGCCCGGTCGACCATCTTCTGGGCGAGCTCGAGCGCCGGCCTGGTGAGGAACTTCGATGGGTGGGCGAACGCGAGCCGCCGGGCCTGCGCGGCGAGCACCTCGGCCACCTCGGCGCGACCGTGTCCGAT
>SKWV01000474.1 GCA_007128755.1 Trueperaceae bacterium | reverse complement strand
CGAAGTCGACGTTGATCAGGCCGGGCACGTTGATGACGTCGCTGATGCCGCGCACGCCGTGGTAGAGCACGCGGTCGGCGACGCGGAAGGCGTCGGCGAGGCGGACCTTGCGGTCGAGCGCCTGCAACAGGCGCTGGTTCTCGACGACGATGAGCGCGTCGACCTTGTCCTCGAGGCGGCGGAGGCCCTCGTCGGACTGCCGCATGCGCTTGGGGCCCTCGAACGCGAACGGGGAGGTGACGACGGCGACGGTCAGCGCGCCCAGTTCGCGGGCGATCTCCGCCACGATCGGGGCGGAGCCGGTGCCGGTGCCGCCACCCATGCCGGCCGTGATGAAGACCAGGTCGGAGCCGCGCAGGACCTCCGACAGGCGGTCACGGTCCTCCATCGCCGCCTGCTCCCCGATCTCGGGGTTGGCGCCGGCGCCGAGGCCCTTCGTGAGGTGATCGCCCATCTGGATGCGCGTGTCCGCCAAGCTGGTGGCGAGCACCTGCGCATCCGTGTTCGCGGCGATGAACTCCACGCCACGGAGGCCCGTCTCGATCATGCGGTTGACGGCGTTGTTGCCGCCCCCGCCGAGACCGATCACCCTGATGACCGCGTTGTCGTTCGAACTCATGGCACCACTCCCTCACGTCCCCAGTAGGGGGTTCGTGCTTCGAGCCTCAGAAGAAATCCTTCAGGAGATTACGGATGTTGACGATGATGCCGCCAGAGGTGACGACGGGACGGGCGCGGACGCGCTCGGGCATGTCGGCCGTATGCAGCATCCCATACCGGACGAGCCCCACGGCCGTGGCGTGAGCAGGGCTGGCGACGACGTCGACCAGACCCGAGACCCCCTCGGGCTTGCCGACGCGCACAGGAAGCCGGAAGCGCTCGGTGGCGACCTGGTCGAGCCCGGGCATCAGGGAGGCGCCGCCGGTGACGACGACGCTCCCGGCGAGCAGCTCGAGCGCGCCCATGCGCTGCTCGATGTTCTGCCTCACCAGGTCGAGGATCTCGACGACCCGAGGCTTGATGACCTGGGCCAGCTCGAAGGTGGAGATCGACGCCGTGTAGGAGGGGTTGGCCACCTCGAGCACCACGTCGCGGTCGGCCAGGTCGGGCAGCGCGACGCCGTAGCGCTTCTTCACGCGTTCGGCCTCGTCGGGCGGGATGCGCAGCAGCTGGCTGATGTCCTGCGTGATGTGATCGCCGCCGAGCGGGATGACGGCGGAGTGCGCGAGCGTGCCGCGCCGGAAGACGCCGACGTCGGTGGTGCCGCCACCGATGTCGATGAGTAGCGTGGTGGTCTCGGACTCGCCCTCGCCCAGGACCGACAGGCCGGAGGCGAGCGCCTGCACGACGAGCCCGTCGACCTCGGCGCCGGCGTCGCGCGCGCAGCGGCGGAGGTTCGACAGGGGACCCTGGGCTCCGGCGACGATGTGCACGTCGACCTCGAGCCGGACGCCCGACATGCCCAGGGGATCCTTGATGCCGTCGTTGCCGTCGACCACGTACTCCTGTGGGATCACGTGGAGGATGTCCATGTTCGCCTCGAGCGGCACCGCCTGGGCGTTCTCGATGCAGCGATCGACGTCGGCCCTGGTGATCTGCATGCCGCGACGGATCGCCGCCATGCCATGGCTGGTCAGGGCCTTGAGGTGCGAGCCGGCGACGCCGACCCAGGCGGAGTGGACTTCGACCCCGGCGACGCGCTGCGCGGCCTGGATCGACTGCCGAACGGAGGAGATCGTCCGCTCGAGGTTGACGACCACACCCTTGCGGAGGCCGTCCGACGGGACCGTGCCTTCACCGATGATGTCGAGGACGCCGTCGCCGGCGATCTCACCGATCACGGTGCAGATCTTGGTGGTCCCGATGTCGAGCCCGACGATGATCCGTTCGTCACTCATGGTGCGCTGCTCACTCCCCAGGGATATACCGCGATGCGGCCCCCACGTTGGCTCTCGAAGGCCGACCACTGCGCCCTCAAGGCTTCTGCGGTGGGCGTCGACACTGTAGCGTTCGTCAATAGGATCTCGAACCCTTCCGGCGTGTACGTTATCACCTCCACACCGTACCCCTCCAACATGCCGAGAAGCACCAGGGCCTCCTCGAGGCGAGGGCTGCCCCAGCCCTCGAGCAGCGGCAGCGAGGCGTGCCGTTCGGCACTCACTCCGGGCAGTTCGACCCCGTCGAGCGCCCACGCGCGCGCGCCGTCGGAGAGCACCGGCACGCGCTCGGAGACGGCGATGGCGATGGTGTCCGGCCAGTGCCTCGTGATGCGCACCTGCAGCACCCACGGGTCGGCCAACAGCCGCCGCGCCCGGAAGCTCGTGACCCACAAGAAGGGGTCGCCGGGGACGACGCCGGCCAGCCGCATGACGTCGCCGACGGAGCGGTGATCGTTGCCGATCACCTCGACGCGCTCGATGATCGGCCAGAAGCGCGTGATCCCGACGACGAGGACGAGCAGGACGAACGCCGTCACCGAGACGATGCGCATGCCGGCGCCCTAGCGCGCGGGCCGGCGGTCGGCGCCGGCGCCGCGAGGCTCCGGCGTGGTGCCGGGGAAGGCCCTCTCGCCGCCGGGGAACCCCCAGCGCCGCCACTCGAGCTCGAGCGGCACAGTCACGCGCGCGCGGACGGCCTCGATCAGGGCGACCACGTCGGCGGCGCTGGCGGCGCCTAAGTTGATGATGAAGTTCGCGTGCTCGTGCGCGATCATCGCGTCGCCGACGCGCAGGCCCTTGAGGCCGGCGGCGTCGATGAGGCGCCCGGCGCTGTCGCCGGCCGGGTTCTTGAAGGCGCAGCCGGCGGACTTGACCTTCGGCTGCCCCGCGCGCGCCGCGTCGACGGCGTCCATGGCATGTTGCACGCGCTCGGGCGTCGAGGGGGTGAGAGCGAGGCGCACGCGCGTGACGATGGCCCCGGGCGGCAGCGCCGAGCGGCGGTAGCCGAGACCGATCGCGTCGGCCGGCAGCACCTCGCGCGCCCCGTCGACGAAGACTTCCACCTCGCGGAGCGTGTCGGAGAGTTGCCCGAAGCGGGTGCCGGCGTTCATCGCCACGGCGCCGCCGACGACGGCGGGCACGCCGAGCAGTCCCTCGAGCCCGGAGAGGCCGACGCGTTGGGCGCGCCGCACGAGCCCCGGGAGCGGCGTCGCGGCCCCGAGCCACACGTCGGGGGCACCGTTCATCGCCTCCAGCGTGGCGAAGGAGCGGCCGAGACGCACGACGCGCTCGGGCACGCCGGCGTCGGCCACGAGCAGGTTCGATCCCGCCCCCAGCACGCGGTACGGCTCGAGCGTGGCGGCCGCGAGGTCGGCGTCGGACTCCACGAGCCAGAGCTCGGCCGGCCCGCCGACCTTGAGCGTCGTGAGGTCGCCCAGGCGGACGCGGCTCGGCGAGGCCTCAACGACGCCCGGCATCGCTCGTCTCGCTCGAGCCGACCGGACGCGCGGCCGGCACGACGGGGGGGAGCGCGGCGCCCTGCATCAGCGCCTCGGCCACGCGCCAGACGTCGCCCGCACCGAGCGTCATGATCAGGTCGCCCTCACGCAGGCTGCCCTGCAAGTACGTGGTGGCCGTGGCCAGGGTGTGGCGGCTGGCGTCGCAGCCGCGCCCGTTGAGGCGATCCACGATCAGCTCGGGCGAGATGCCCGGGATCGCGGCCTCGCCGGCGGCGTACACGTCGAGCACGAGCACCTCGTCGGCGAGCGCGGCGGCGTCGACGAGCGCCGGCCAGTGCTGGGCGGTGCGCACCCAGCGGTGGGGCTGCAGCACCGCGCGCACCCGCCGGCCCGTCTCCTTGGCGGCGCTCAGGATCGCGTGCACCTCGGTGGGGTGGACCGCGTAGTCGTCGACGACCTCGGCGCCGTCGACGGTGCCCCAGCGCTGCCAGCGCCGGCCGACGCCGTCGAAGGTCGCGAGCGCGGGCGCGACGAGCGCGAGATCGAGCCCGGCGATGTCGGCCGCGGCGAGCGCCGCGGCGGCGTTGTGCACGTTGTGCCGGAGCGGCACGACCAGCCGGACGGGGATCGTCCGGCCGCTCGGCAGGTGCAGGTCGAAGCGCGTCTCGCGTTCGCCGTGCGCCACGCCGGCGATGCGGTAGTCGCTGGCGTCGCCGTGGCCGAACGACACGTGCGACGGATGGGCGCCCAGGAGCGCCTCCAGCCCCGGCCAGTCGCCGTTGTAGACCACGTGGTCGGCCCGCGAGGCGAAGCGCACGGTGGCGGCGTGCAGGTCGTCGAGGGTGGCGTGGTAGTTGCGTCGCTCGGCGAAGTCGCCGGCGACGTGATCGTCGGACAGGTTGGTGACCACGGCCACCTCGCTGCGGAGCACCGCGAAGCCCGGGTCGGACTCGTCGACCTCGGCGACGGCGTGACGCCCGGCGCCGTAGCGCATGTTGTGCACCAGGCTCGGCAGGCTGGCCCCCAAGAGGACGGAGGGGTCGAGTCCGGCCGCCATGAACAGCGTCGCCGCCATGCCGGTCGTGGTGCTCTTGCCGTGCGAGCCGGTGACGCCGATCCCGGCTCGCCGCGTGAAGAGCTCGGCGAGCAGCTCGATCCGCGGCACCACGCGCACGCCCAGCTCGTGGGCCCGCATGACCTCGGGGTGATCGGTCGGGACCGCCATCGTGGTCACGAGGGTGTCGACGCCGTCCAGATGACGGGGGTCGTGCCCGAGGTGGACGGCGATGCCCATCTCCCGGAGCGACCGGAGCGTCGGACCGTCGTGGAGGTCGCAGCCGCTGACCGTGAGGCCGTCGGCGTGCCACCAGCGCGCGAGGCCCTGCATGCTGACGCCGCCGATGCCCATGAAATGTACGTGATTCATGCGTCCGTCCTCTGACCCGCCGCGATGGGCAGGATGGTGTCGATGAGTACTTCGGCCCCGCCGGCAGGCGATCGTGCCTGCATGGCGCGCGTGGCCCGCTCGCGTCGCGCGTCGTCGAGCAGCCACGACCAGGCCTCGAGCAGGCCCTCGTCGTCCCCCTGCGCGACCCAGCGACCAGCTCCGTCTCCCGCGAGCGCGACGGCGTTGTGACGCTGATGATCGTCGGAGGCGCTCGGTAACGGCACCACCACCAACGGGACCCCGTGGTAGGCGGCCTCGGCCAGCGTGCCGAACCCCCCGCGCGTGAGCGCGAGGTCGGCTGCCGACCACGCGAGCGTAGCATCCACGAAGCCGCGCACGGCATACGTCGGCAGGTCGGCGGTGGCGGCCGCGACCTCATCGAACCAGCGCCTCCCGCTCGCGTGGAGGACCCAGTGCTCTCGCTCCCCGATGACGCCGCGCTCGAGCCGCCGGTAGGCCTCGGGCACGGCGCGGTTCAGCGCCAGCGAGCCCTGCGAGCCACCCATGACGAGCGTGACGAGCGCGCCGTGTGGCAAGCCGAGCGCCGCGCGCGCGTCGGCGCGTGGCGCTCGCTCCTCGCGCACGGGGAAGGGGAGCGTGAGGGTGCGAGCGCGCGGCAGCGCCGCGTTCGTGATCTCCTGGCAGGTGATCACGAGCGCCGCGCGCCGCGCGAACCAGCGCGTCACCAGCCCCGGCACGGCGTTGGTCTCGTGCAGGACGAGCGGGACGCCCAAGGTGGCCGCCGCGGCGCAGCCCGGGAACGAGGCGAAGCCGCCGAAGCCGATCACCAGGTCCGGCCCGAAGCGGCGCAGCTCGGCGCGTGCCCGCAGG
>SKWV01000166.1 GCA_007128755.1 Trueperaceae bacterium | reverse complement strand
TCGTCCACGCCGCCGGTCGAGAACACCAGGTGGCCGCTCTGGAAGAAGGCGATCTGGTCGTGGTGGCGGAGCACCGCGATGGTGCCGTAGCGCGAGCGGTGCGTCTCGAGCAACTCGTAGCGCGGCGCCTGCAGTCGCCACTGCAGGCGCTCCGACCAGCCGTCGAGACGGCTCGCAAGCGGCACGCCGACCAGGGCGACGGCGACGACGGCGAGCGCCGCCCCGCGCTGCCGCCGCGCCAGCGCCACGGCCAGCATGGCCGTCCCGATCACCACGCTGGTCTGTACGGCGTCGAGATGGTGCACGAGGAGGAGCGTGAAGGCCAAGCCTCCCGCGACGTTGCCGAGCGCCTCGCCGACGTAGGTCTTGGCTGCGCCAGAGGCGTCGGCCGAGGCGTCCTGCTCGCGCCACGCTCGTGCCAGCAGCACGAACTGCGCGCCGAGCAGCATCGTGACGGGGGCCAGCAGTGCCAGGCTCCCGAGGGCCATGTCGGCGAGCGACGGCAACGCGCCGGGGGGTGCGTCGATGACGCCCGGGAGCGCGCGGATCGCGACGACCGTGGCCGGCAGCGCCAACGCCACGAGCGTCGCGTCGATTCGAAGGAGCCGGTACGGGTCGCGCCAGCGCTGCACGGCGACCGCGCCGAGGCGGCTGCCGACACCGACCCAGAGCATCCAAGCAGCCAGGATGACGCCCAGCGACAACTCGTTGCCGTGGAACACCATCAACAGTTCACGCAGCAGCACCACTTGCCCGACCTGGCCGGTCACGCCCAACATGAGCACCATCGCCAGGTGAACGGGGAAGCGCCAGATCCGTGCGCGATGCATGTCGTCCCTCACCCCGACTGTAGTGGGGCCGCAGCGGGCGGTCAACGAACGAAGGTCCGGGCAGAAGAAACGCCTGATGGACGAAGATCGGACCCACGCGGCCATCGTCTTCGCCGCCGCCGAGCAGGACCGCGACCACGTGACGCTCGGGTGACGCCGCAGGCGCTACGCTCGGTTCGACGTCCAGGAGGTCACCGTGTCAGCGATGCCCGCGAGCCGGCACTTCACACTCGAGACCCTCGCCGAAGGCGTGTGGGCGGCCATCCATCGTCCCGGCGGTTGGGCGGTCGGCAACGCCGGCATCGTCGACTTGGGCGACACCACGCTCGTCTTCGACGCGTGCATCACGGCGGAGGCGGCGCGTGACTTGGCCGCTGCCGCCATCGCGCTCACGGGACGCCCGGCGTCGTCCCTCGTGCTCAGCCACTACCACAACGACCACGTCCGCGGCGCGGAGATGTTCCCCGGCACGACGCTCATCGCCACCAGCCGCACGCGCGACCTGATCGACACGTTCGGGCGCGAGGAGCTCGCCTCCGACATCGAGCACGGCGGGGCGCAGCTGGCGCGCGCCGCGGCGATGGCCGACGACGACGATCCGCGCATCCGCTCGTTCGCCGCGTACTTCACGCCCTACTGGGAGGGCCTCGTCGCGAGCGCCCCGCATGCGACGCTCCGCCTGCCCGAGGTGACGTTCGAGGACCGGCTCACGCTCCACGGGACGCGCCGAACGGTGCAGGTCATCTCCCTCGGCGCGGCCCACACGCCCGACGACGCCGTGCTCGTCCTGCCCGACGACGGTGTCGTCTTCTGCAGCGATCTGCTCTTCGTCGGATGTCACCCCTACCTGGCGGACGGCGAACCCGACGGCTGGCTGCGGGCGCTCGAGGTGCTGGCGACGCACGCACCCGCCCGCTTCGTGCCGGGACATGGACCGGTCGGTTCGGCCGACGACGTGGACGCCCTCGCCTCGCACATCCGGGCACTGGAGGCGACGGCGGCGGGGCTTCACGGCGAAGGGGCGTCGGCCGACGACCTCGAAGGCCTCCTGCCCACGGACGGGTCCTCCGCCTGGGAGTTCGCCTATCCGTTCTACCGGAGCAACGTGCGCTTCCTGCTCGGGAGGATGTGAACCCGCCGCGCGTGATGACGTATCATCGGGCACCAGCCGTCAGCGTGTCGACCGGATGTCCCCATCCCCCAGGACATAGGCCCCTGGAGCCGTCCGTGAGGTGAACGTGGCAGCCGCGTACCCGACCGGCTTCGAGACGAGCCCGACGCTCGACGCCGCCCGCACGCTCGCGCCGCTGGTCCGTGAGCTCGCGCGCGCCGCCGATCGCGAGCGATGCCTGTCGCCCCGCATGCACCGGGCGCTCGCCGAGGCGGGCATCTACCGCATGCTGGTGCCGCGTTCGGCGGGAGGGGACGAGCTCGCCCTGCCGATCGCGCTCCGCGTCGTCGAGGCGCTGGCGGCGGCCGACGGTTCGACGGGGTGGTGCGCCGCGATCGGCTCGGGGACGAACGCCTTCGGCGCGTTCATGGATCCGGTGGCCGCGACCGAGACGGTGTGGGCGGATCCGAACTCGGTGAGCGCCGGCGTGTTCGCCCCGGTCGGCCGCGCGCTGAGCGTCGACGGTGGCTACCGCATGTCGGGCCGCTGGACCTTCGCCAGCGGCTGCGCCAACGCCAGTTGGTTCTTCGGCAACTGCGTCGTGCTCGACGGTGACGAGCCGCGGCTGAGCGAAGGCGGCGAGCGGACCGTGCTGATGCTGGCCGTGCCGATGGCGGAGGCTCGCATCCACGACACCTGGCAGGTGGCCGGCCTCCGCGGCACCGGTTCGCACGACGTGGAGGTCGACGACGTGTTCGTGCCGAGCCACCGCGGCTTCAGGCTCGGCCGTGACCCCTCGCGGGTGCCGGGACCGTTGGGGGCCTTCCCGCTGATGGCCTTCCTCGACGTCTACCTCGCCGTGGTCGCGACCGGCATCACGCGCGGCGCGCTCGACGCCGTGCGGGACGGCATGGCCGCTCGGGCGTCGGCGCCAGGGGGCGACGTCGCGTCGCTCCCGGCCACGATCGCGTTCGAGCTGGCGGAGCTCGAGGCCACCGCTCGCGCGGCTCGCGCCGCGCTGTTCGCGAGCGTCGACCCGCTCTGGGTTCGCCTCGCGGCCGGCGAGAGCGCCGCGCCGGAAGACGGTCACGCGGTCGTGCTGGCGAGTCAGCATGCGATGCGTGCCGGTGCGGACGTCGTCTCCCGCGCTTTCCGGCTCGGCGGTGTTCGCGCACTGTTCGACGATCACCCGCTGCAGCGCGCGCTTCGTGACGCCCACGCCGTCACGCTGCACGCGCAGTTCGCCCTGGAGCGAACGGCCGCCGCCGGGCGGCAGTTGGTGGCGCAGGGCGTGGCGGCGTCGGCAGCCGCAGGCGGCGGCGCGTGGCCGCTATCCGATGAAGGAGCTACCGGGTGAGCGAGGGTTCCGACAGTCGCGCCTCGAGCCCGTCGAGCACGAGGTCGAGCCCGAAGGCGAAGCTCGCCTCCTCGTCGTAGCCTCCGCGCAGCACGTGCTCGTGGATGAGCGCGCTGAGGTAGGGGTACTGCGCGGCGGGTAGCCATCGTGCGATCGCCTCGGCCATGGCGACGTCGTCGGGAACGTCGGCCGCGGCGACATCGAGGCGCTGCGTGCCGAAGCCGTCGACGTAGGCGTCGAGGGTCGAGAGCGCGTACACGGTGAGCTCGTGCGAGAAGCCCGCTCTCCGGAGGCAGCCGATGGTCGCCTCGAAGGCGTGCAGGCGGGCCGGTCCCGAGCTCGCGCGCGTGTGGATCAGGCGCCTCGCCCACGGGTGGCGCGCGTAGGTGATGCGCGAGGAGGAGGCGCGGCGTCGCAGGGCCGGCTTCCACGCCTCGTCCGGATGGGGCACGTCGATCTCGCCGATCACCAGGTCGACCATGCCGTCGAGCAGGTCGTCCTTGTTGGCGACGTGGTTGTAGAGCGACATCGCCTCGACGCCGAGGGAGCGGCCGAGCGCCCGCATGCTCAAGCCGTCCAAGCCACGCTCGTCGGCCAACTCCATCCCGGCCCGCAGGACGCGGGCTCGCGAGAGGGGCGCTCGCTGCTCGGCTTCGTGCTGTTCGTCCATCGCCGCCATCCCCGTAGAACTTGACATGCTTACGCCGTATGTATACCATCGACTTACGACGTAAGCGTCGCGCGGTGACGCCAGCGGCGACGACGAGGAGACGGTATGCGAACACGCTCGGGAACGACTTACGACCTGCAAGCGTCGGGCGGCGTGGCCGCGCTCTACCTGGCGGCGGCGTACGTCGCCGGGATCGCCTACTTCCTCGTCGGCATCGACTACCCGAGCGTGGTCGACCCGCTCGACAAGATCGCCCTGTTCGCGCGGCACCTCAGGGGCCTGCAGCTCACGTACCTGGCGATCTACGTCGTGTTCGGCTTCGTGCTGATGGTGTTGGCGTGGGCGCTCCACGGGCGGCTGCGAGACGCCGCCCCCACCACGATGCGCCTGGCCACGAGCGTGGCCCTCGTGTGGGCCGGCCTGCTCGTCGCCGGCGGCATGGTGACGAACGTCGCCATGGAGACGGTCGTCGCGCTCCACGCCGCCGACCCGTCGCAGGCCGTGACGGTGTGGCTCGCGACCGAGACCATCACCTCCGGCATGACCGGTGGCAACGGCGAGGTCTTGGGCGGGCTGTGGACGCTCCTAGTGAGTCTGGCGGCGTGGCGTGGGCGCTCATTCCCCGTCCCCCTGATCGTCGTCGGGATGATCGCCGGCGCGGCGGGTCTGGTGTCCGCCCTCCCCGGCCTGGCTGGGCTGGTGGCGGTGTTCGGCCTGACGCAGCTGGTGTGGTTCGTCGGGCTCGGGGTGGTCCTGCTGCGGCGTCCGCGCGTTGCGCCGCTCGGCCTCGCCGGTTGACGCGTGAGGGACCTCATGTCGGACGGACCGCACATGTCGGCGCAGGACGCGCGCCGGCTCTACGACCTACTCGAGCGCGCGGGCATCGACGTGTGGATCGACGGAGGGTGGGCGGTGGACGCGCTCCTGGGCGAGCCGACCCGGCCGCATGCCGATCTGGACGTGGCGCTCGAGACGCGCTGGGTCGAGCGGCTTCGTGAGGTCCTGGCCGAGCGTGGGTTCCGCGAGTCGCCCCGCGACGACAGCTCCGCGTGGAACTTCGTGCTGGATGACGGTGCCGGGCTCCAGGTCGACGCCCACGCCTTCACGTTCGACGAGCACGGCGACGGGGTGTACGGGCCGCCCGAGAACGGCGACTACTACCGAGCTGACGCGCTCACGGGCGTGGGGGTCATCGACGGCCGCCGTGTGCGCTGCATCTCCGCCGCGTGGCTCGTTCGCTTCCACAGCGGCTACCGGTGGACGGAGAAGGACGTGCACGACGTCACGGCGCTGTGCGAGCGCTTCGGCATCGAGCTACCGGAGGCCTCATGCTGAGCGAGGTGCCGGGCGCGTCGCAACGGTGTGGCGCTACCATGCCCGCATGATCGGCGAGAAGCTGCGGCGGGAGATCGTGCGGGTGCTTCGGGACGGCGTGCCCGGCCTGCAGTTGGCGATCCTGTTCGGATCGCACGCGCGCGGCGAAGCGACGTCGGCGAGCGACGTCGACGTCGCCTTCCTCGCCGCTGCGTCGACCGCTCCCTCGCTCCTGCACGCGGTTCGCCAGGAGCTCGAGGCGGCGATCGATTCCGACGTCCACCTGGTCGACCTGCGGGCCGCCAGCACCGTGTTCCGGCATGAGATCACGCATTAGGGCGAGGTGCTGCACAGCGTGGGTGGCGCCGAGGTCGGGGCTTCCTCGACTTCGCGTTGCGCGACTACGTCCGCTTGAACGAGGAGCGAAGCGGCATCCTCCGCGACAT
>SKWV01000279.1 GCA_007128755.1 Trueperaceae bacterium | reverse complement strand
GCCGTCGCGGCGCACGGCGTGGCGGCGGAGGCCGACGGTGTTCGTGCGTCGCGCGCCGACACCGGAGCGTCGTCGCACGCGGTCCTCACCGTCCACCTTGGTAGCCTGTTCCCATGAAGCACCGAGTGCTCTTCGTCATCGTGGTGGCGGGGCTCCTCCTGGCCGGCTGCGCGCCGGGCACGCAGGGGACCCGCACCAACCCGTTCGACCTCCGCTTCGACCGAACCGTCACCACGACGCGCGCGAGCACGAGCTACGTGCTGGTGCCGTTCGATCACGGCGCCTTCGGCTACGACGCGCGCGACCTCGCGGGGCGCTGGATCCCCTGGGGTGTCGATGGCGCCGCCGCGACCGTCACACCGCTCTTCTTCATCCGCGACCTCGTCGGCCCGGACGGCTGGGGTCTCGAGGTCGATGGCGTGCGCGCGTTCGATCTCCCCGGGCGTCGCGGCGTGGCCATCGAGGCGACGCTCCGCCTCGACGTGCCGCCAGGCGCTCGGCTCGGGGGGCAGCGCCTGCGCGCCGTGCTCGAGGCCCGCAACGGGCGCAGCCAGCCGGTCGAGATCATCGTGCAAGTCGTGCCGTGACGTCGTGGCGTTGCGCCGCGGCCACGAGCCGCGTCACGCGCAGGCCGCGATGTCGCGCTCGAAGCGCTCGAACGTCGTGATCCAATCCTCGATCTCGTCGAGCACCTCGGCGCGGCCGTGCAGCGACAGCACCCACCGGAGCTTCTCGAGGCGGTTGACGACGAACTCGAGGTAGAAGACGGCACGATATGTCTCGTGGTGCGCGCTGAGGTCGTGGGCTGGACGGAAGCCTTCGCCTTCGAGATGACGCTGCAGGTCCTCGACAGCCTCCGACATCGTGCGGCGCACGCTGCTCAGATCGGGATCGACCCACCCCGGCGGACGGAAGGCGCCAGCTGGGCGGAACGCGCGGAAGAGGACCATCCATAGGTCGTAGAGCAGGCTTCGGTAGCCGAGGTTGTCCCAATCGATCAGCATCGGTCCCGACGGCGACATGATCACGTTACCGCCATGCATGTCGCCGTGCGACAGCGTCCGGAGCAGCGTCTGCTCGTGGCTTCCGATGGCGCTCCTCGCGTGGTCGACGTACTGGAGGATCCGCTCCAGCTGCCGCCCGTCGAGCCCTTCGAGGTGCGGTTCGTCCCCGTGTGGGATCGCGCGCCGTGCGAGCGTGTCCAGAACGTCGGCGTAGTCGCTGGCGACGAGCCGAGTGGCGCCTCCGGCGAGGCACATGGATGTGATGAGCGGCAGGATCGCGACGCTGAGCCTCCGCGGCTCGCTCCTGATGGAGGGTGGGTGAGGACCCCGGACGATGGTCTCCTCGTACCTCCCGCACGTCGCGTCCGCTCGCACCACCGTCGGCGCGAAGCCATGGCGGCCGGCCTCCTCGGCCCGCGCGATGTGCGCCGTGACCAGGTCGGGAGCCAGCGAGGCGGGAAGGCGCGTGATGACGATCTCTCGGTCGAGGTCGAACACCTTGTACCCGCCGTAGCGGAGCGCGATGGCCAGGTGACCAGGCTCGGGCAGGGTCTCGTGCTCGAGCCTCCTGGGGCGCCGACGCTGCGGCAGCGTGGGCAACACGATGCGTCTCACGGCCCGGAGCGCGAGCAGGTTTCGACGGACGAGCCGAGGATGCAGACCCGCCTCGGGACTGCCGAGACCGAAGACGTCGGCGTAGCGCCAGAGGCGGCTCACCAGGCGGACGGGGTGCTCGCGTGCGCTCAGGAGCACGTGACCCGATCGGATGTAGTCGTGCGCCGGAGCCGATACCAGGTCGGCATCGTGCTTCTCGTCGACCGGCACGCTGGGCGGGAACATGACCGGACCGTACGTCGGGCGCCGCGGCTCGCCGGTCGAACGCGTCACTGGGAGGCGCCAGCCGTCCGCCTCGTGCGGACACCGAACCCTCGCCTCCCGGCCGACCCGACGCTACGGCACTGGCACACGATCGTCGGCGCGAACGCTGCGCGCATCGCCGACCCGGGCCGTGATCATGTCGTCGGCGATCTTCGCCGACGAGAGCACGCCCGGCATGCCTGCGCCGGGGTGCGTGCCCGCGCCGACCAGGTAGAGGTTGCTGATGTCCTCGGACTGGTTGTGCGGCCGGAACCACGCGGACTGGGTCAGGATCGGCTCGACCGAGAAGGCCGAGCCCTGGTGGGAGCGAAGCGTGTCGCGGAAGTAGGTCGGGTCGACGAAGCGCTCGGTGACCAGGTGCCGGCTGAGGTCCGGGAGGTAGCGCTCCTCGAGCGACGTCATGATCGCGTCGCGGTACGACCGCGCGTGCTCGCGCCAGTCGATGCCGCTGCCCAAGTTCGGCACGGGGGAGAGCACGTAGAACGACTCGTGCCCCTCCGGCGCGATCGTCGGGTCGGTGATCGTGGGCATGTGGAGGTAGAGGCTGAAGTCTTGGGCGAGCGTCCCTTTGTTGTGGAAGATGTCCTTGAGCAGGCCCTCGTAGCGCGGTCCCAGGATGATGTTGTGGTGCGCGAGGCCCGTGTCGGTGTAGCGCCGGTCGGTGCCGAAGTAGATGACCACGAGCGACATCGCGTACTTCATGCGCGCCATCTTCTTGTCGGTGTAGACGCGGCGGTAGCGCGGGTCGATCATCTTCGTGTAGGTGGTGGCGACGTCGGCGTTGCTGATCACCACGTCGGCGTCGATGGTGCGGCCGTCCGCGAGCGCGACGCCGGTGGCGCGCGGCTTCCCGTCCGGGCCGTTCGCGACGAGGATCTGCTCCACCGGCGCGCTCAGGTGCACCGTCGCGCCGAGTTCGCCGAGCAGCTTCTCGAAGCCGGCGACCAGCGCACCGGTGCCGCCCATCGCGTACCAGACGCCCCACTGCCGCTCGAGGTAGTGGATCATCGCGTAGATGCTGGTGGTGTCGAAGGGGTTGCCGCCGACCAGCAGCGGGTGGAAGCTGAACACCTGCCGGAGGAAGTCGTCCTTGACGTACTTGGAGACGTACCGATAGACGCTCAGGTCCGATCGCAGGCGGATCAGGTCCGGCGCGACGCGCATCATGTCCCAGAACGACGAGAACGGCGTGTCGGCGAGCTCGACGAAGCCCTTGTCGAAGATCGCCTTGGCGCTCTTCACGAAGGCGAGGTAGCCCTTGGCGTCGTCCGGGGAGATCCGACCGATCTCCGAGAGGATGAACGCCTCGTCGTCGTTGTAGTCGAAGCGGCGCCCGGTGTGATCGAAGATCCGGTAGAAGGGATCGCACTTGACGAACTCGACGTAGTCCTCGCGGCGCTTGCCGGCGAGCTCCCAGATGTCGTCGAAGAGCCACGGCGCCGTGATGATGGTGGGGCCCCCGTCGAACTTGAACCCGTCCTGCTCGAACACGTACGCGCGCCCGCCGAGCTTGTCGAGCGCCTCCACGACCGTGACCGGATGCCCGCGCGCGGCGAGCCGCGCGGCCGCTCCCAAGCCGCCGAACCCTGAACCGATGACGACGATGCGTTCCACGACGTCAGCCTACTCGTGACGCGTGTCGCCGTCGTGGGGCTCCGCTTACAGTGCGCGCGCCAGGCCCACGGCGTCGCGCGCCAGCCGAGCCGTCGCGAGCAGTGCCGGGTGATCCGGGCCGAAGCGCGTCTGCGGGTGATCGGCGCTCAGCACCACCACCGTGGCGAGGCGGCGGCCGCTCGCGTCCCACACGACCCCCGCATCGTGGCGCGCCGCGCTGAGCCAACCCCCCTTCGACCCCGCCACGAGCGCCGGCTCGTCCAGCAGCCGTGCCACGCCGTCGCGGAAGCGCTGAGCGACCAAGCGGCTCCGCGCCCACGCCGTCGCCGCCTCGCCCAGCAGCAGTCCGTCGTCGAGCCGCGTCAGGAGCGTATGGACGTCGCCCGCGCTGGTGATCGCCGTCTCGCCCGCGCGCTGCGCCGGCGTCCTCTTGGCCTCGTCCACCTGCAGGGGCCCCGCCACCCTCGTGGCGGGCATCCCGAGCGCCTCCAGGTCGCGGTTGACGGCCGCGACGCCCAGCCGCGCCAGCACGAGGTTGGTGGCCGTGTTGTCCGACACCACGATCATGAGCGTCAGCAGGTCGCGCCACGTGGGCGCGAGCCCCATGTCGAGGTCGAGCAGCACGCCGCTCCCGCCCGCGACGTCGTCGGCCGCGACCGGCACGCGCTCCGCCAGGTCGAGCTCGCCGCGCTCGGCGCGCGCCAGCGCCAGCACGAGGAGCGGCAGTTTGATGACGCTGGCGGCGACGAACGCCGCCTCGGCGTCGCGCCTGAGCCATGACCCGTCAGCGAGCGACAGCGCCAGGGCGTGCCGGCCGGGAAGGCGGCCGAAGCGCCGCGACGCCGCGTCGGCCAGGGCCGAGCCACTCGGCCCGCCGACCATCGTGGTGGGCCCGCCGTCGGCGTGCACCAGTCCGTCCGCGGCCGGGCGACTCACGCGCTGACGGTCGCGTCGACCTCGTCGACCTCGTCGGCCCACAGCGCCTCGAGCGCCTCCCGCCGCCGCACCAGCCGCGCCTCGCCGCCGTGATCGACCACGACCTCGGCCGCGCGCGTGTGCGAGGCGTAGTGCGAGCCCATCGCCAGACCGTACGCGCCGGCCTGCTCCACCGCCAGCAGGTCACCGGCGCTCACCTCCGGCAGCACCACGTCGCGCCCCAGACGATCGGCGTTCTCGCACAGCGGACCGTCGACGTCGGTCGGCCCCGCGTGCGCCGGCCGAGCCGCGACCGCGCCCACCGCCCGGATGGGGTGATGGGCGCCATAGAGCGCCGGACGGAGCAGGTCGGCCATGCCGGCGTCGGCGATCACGTGACGCCGCACGCCCTCCTTGACGTGCAGGACCCGCGCGAGCAGCAGGCCGGCGGTCGCGACGAGCGCCCGGCCGGGCTCCAGCCACAGCCGCAGGCCGCGCTCCTGCGTGAACGCACCCACCCGCTCGGCCAGCACGTCGTACGGGAAGCCGGGCACGGCGAAGCCGCCGCCGAGATCGAGCTCGTCCGCCTCGGGGAGCGCGGCATAGAGCGGCGCCAGCACCTCGAGCACACCGTCGTGCACGCTCGGGTCGTCGATCTGCGAGCCGGCGTGCACGTGCAGACCGGCGAGCGAACCGGCGTCGGCCACCTGCCTCGCGAGCTCGAGCGCCTCCCACGGCGCCAACCCGAACTTCGAGGTCGCCTGACCCGTGGCCATGTGCTCGTGCGTCGCCGGGTCGAGCCCCGGGTTCACGCGCACGAACGCCCGCGTGCCGACCGGCCAGCCGCCCGGATCAGCGCACCAGTCCCGCCACTGCGAGGCGCTGTCGATGCTCACGCGGCCGACGCCGCTGCGCCGCGCCAGGTCCCGCAACGCCCGGTCCTGCGCGGGCCCGCCGATCACGATCTCGGCCGGATCGAGCCCCGCGCGCAGCGTGCGCGCCAGCTCGCCCACCGTGATGACCTCCGCCCCCACGCCGTGCGCGTGCAGCCGCCGCAGGATCGCGCGGTTGGCGTTCGCCTTGACCGCGTACGCCAAGTGCGCCTCCGGGAACGCCCGCCGCAGCGTTCCCACCGCCGCGTCGATCTCGGTCAGGTCATAGACCCACAAGGGAGTCCCGAAGCGCTCCGCCAGTGCCGTGAGTGTCGCGTCGTCGAACAGGGGTGCGTGGGTCATGGCCCGGGAGTGTAGCACTTGGGGGCGGCGTGGGCGCGCGCGGTCGGCGGCGCTCGCTGGTGAGGCGCGAACGCGCCGCCGACCGTG
>SKWV01000278.1 GCA_007128755.1 Trueperaceae bacterium | reverse complement strand
GGGCCGGCCCGACGACCTCAAGGGCCAGGCGGTGGTCGCGTTCGTGACGCTCGAGGGCGGCTTCGAGGTCAGCGAGAAGCTCCGCGCCGCGCTGCGCGATCACGTCGCGCACGAGATCGGCCCCATCGCCAAGCCCGACGACCTCCGCTTCGCCGACGCGCTGCCCAAGACGCGCTCCGGCAAGATCATGCGCCGCCTGCTGCGCTCGATCGCGAACGGCCAGGACACCACCGGCGACACGAGCACGCTCGAGGACCGGGCGGTGGTGGAGCGGCTGTTGCGCGGGGAGTAGCAGGCTGGGACGCGGCCAGCGCGCGCCGGCTCACACGACCCCCCGCCGCGGTCGCCGCCACGTCCGCGACACCCGCGCCTCGCCGATCAGCATCGCCAGCACCACCAGCACGCCGCCGAGCCAGCCGAACGGGCCGAGCACCTCGCCGAGCACCACGGCCGCGAGGATCGCCGCGAACACCGGCTCGAGCACGAAGATGATCGCGGCGACCGGGGCGCTCACGACCCGCTGCGCGTACGTCTGCGCCACGGCGACGACGGCCGTCGCGACCACCGCGAGGTACGCGATCGCCAGGAAGGTCGCGGGCGGCACCGTCGCGAGGGTCGGCACGTCGGGCGCGGCCCAGATCCACGCGAGCGCCGCCATCGGGAGGTGCTGCAACCCCGCGAGGCTCATGACCGATGCGCGCCTCGCGACCCGGCCCAGGTAGACGATGTAGAGGGCGTAGGCGAGGGCGGTGGCGAGGGTCCAGACGTCGCCGGCGTTGACCCCGGCGCCTCCCCCGGTGAGCAGCGCGAGCCCCGCGAGCGCGACGACGCTGGCGATCACGACCCGGCCCGGCACCCGGTCGCGGAACCAGATCGCGCCCACGGCCGGCACCAGCACCACGGACACGCCGGTGATGAACGCGACGTTCGACGCCGTCGTCAGCGAGAGTCCGATCGTCTGCGTGGCGAACCCGGCGAAGGCGAGGAGGCCGAGCCCGATCGCCGGGACGATCGCCCGCCGGTCGAGCCGGACCCAGGCGAAGCACGCCGCGGCCAGCGAGAAGCGCAACGCCAGCAGCAGCGGCACGCTGATCGTGTCGAGCGCGTCCTTCACGACCACGAACGTGGTCCCCCACACCATCGTGATGGCGATCAGCGTGAGGACCCCGGCCCGATACGTCACGGATGATGCTCCCACACCCCGCCGATCCGTGGCAAGGCGCGTCCGGCCGACGAGCGCCCGGCGGCGCGGCGGGCGCTCGCGCTCCGTATGATCGGCCCATGCCTCCCTCGCTGCTCGTCGGCCACGGCCTCGATTCGCACCGGCTGGTGCCCGGACGCCGGCTCGTCCTCGCGGGCGTCACGCTCGACGCGCCACGCGGCGCGGCCGCCCACTCCGACGGTGACGTCGTCCTCCACGCGCTCTCCGACGCGCTGCTCGCCACGGCCTCCCTCGGCGACATCGGCGAGCACTTCCCCGACGACGACCCGCTCTGGCTCGACTACGACTCGAGCTTCATCGTCGAGCGCGTGCGCGCGATGCTCGCAGAGGCCGGGATCCCGACCCTGGTGAACGTGGCCGTCGTGATCGTGCTGGACGAGCCGAAGCTGTCGCCGCACCGCGCGGCGATGACGGCCTCGCTGGCGCGCATCCTCGACCTGCCGCCCGAACGCGTCGGCGTGACCTTCAAGACGAGCGAGGGGCTCGCGTCCGATCACGTGCAGGCGTCGGTGATGCTGCTGGTGGAGCGCGCCGGGGCCTAGGGCACGGCATGGCGCTGGCGACGCGCGACGAACGGGCGCGCGCCGCCTACGAGCGCGCGGGCGTGCGCGTCGAGATCGCCCTCGGCCGCGCACGGTAGCGCCCGCACGCCGTCGTCGGAACCGGACGACCGGGACGGCACCCGGTCCAGGGCTACGTCAGCGTCACGTACACGTCGTCGCCCTCGACCTCGACCTCGTAGCGCGCCAGCGGCTTGATCGCCGGCAGCGTCGCTCGCCCGGTCTCGAGATCGAAGCGCGCGCCGTGGTGACAGCACACCAGCTTGCCGTCGTCGAGCGAGCCGTCGTGGAGCGGGAAACGCGCGTGGGTGCACATGTCGGGCACGGCGTAGAACCGCCCCTGATGCCGCACCAGCACGATCTCCCGACCCGCCACCTCGAGCGCGGTGAGGCTCTCGTCGGCGAACGCCGACGCGGCGCCGACGCGCTCGCGCACGGTCGCGCTCACAGCTTCTCGCGCACGCCCGGCACGCCGAGCTTCGCCTGCACGACGCGCTCGACGTACTCGGCCACCTTGGGCAGCGTGACCCGGCTCATGACCTCGTAGAGGAAGCCGGTGACGAGCACGTGCTCCGCGACCTCGGGCGGCAGGCCGCGCGACATGAGGTAGAAGCGCTGATCCTCCGGCACCGGGCCGGTCGTGGAGCCGTGGGAGCACTTGACGTCGTTCGCCTTGATCTCGAGCTGCGGGATGGAGACGGCGTTCGACTCGCTGTCGAGCAACAGGTTGCGGTTCGTCTGGTAGGCGTCGGTCTTCTGCGCCTTCGGGTCGACGATGATCACGCCCGAATAGACGGCCGACGAGGCGTCGCGCAGCGCCCCCTTGAAGAGCAGGTCCGAGAGCGCGTGATCGGCGGCGTGGTGCTGGACCGTGTACTGGTTGTAGTGCTGCCCCTCGTCGGCGAAGTAGAGGCCGAGCATCTCGGACTCGGAGCCGGGGCCGTCCATGCGGACCTCGACCTGAGCGCGGGCGGCGTCGCCGCCGAGCGAGACGGTGAGCGACTCGAGCCGGGCGTCGCGGCCGATGTGGGCCCGGATGGTGTTGAGCTGGACGACGTTGCGGCTCCAGTTCTGGAGCGAGACGTAGCGCAGCTTGGCGCCGTCGCCGAGCACGATCTCCGTGGCGCCCGTGTTCACGAGCCGGTCGTCGAACGGCTCGCTCGTGTACTCGTCCAGGAAGGTGACCTTGGCGTTGCGCTCGACCACGATGAGCGTGCGGCCGTTGGAGAGCCCGCCGCGATCGCCGGTCGTGAAGGCGCCCAGCGGCAGCTCGACCTCGACGTCCTTGGGCACGTACAGGAAGGTGCCGTTCGCCCAGAAGGCGGCGTTGAGCGCGGCGTACTTGCCGTGGCCGGCGCTCACGACGCCGTAGAGGTGCTTGCGCACCAGGTCCTCGTGCTCGCGCACGGCCGTGCGCAGGTCGGTGAACACGACCCCCGCCTCGGTGATGCGCTTGTCGGCGTGTACGACGTCGCCGCCCTTGAGCACCATCACGCCCTCGGCGTCGGAGTCCGTGATGCGCATGCTGATGCGCTCGGGCACGGTGGCGTCGACGGGGCGCTCGACGAGGTCGAGGGCGTCGATGGCGAAGCGCTCCAACTGCGTGTAGCGCCAGAGCTCGTCACGCGCCGTCGGGAAGGGCGTCGCGTCGTACGTGCGCAGGGCGGCGCGGCGCTCCTCGGCGAGCCATGCCGGATCGCCGAGCCGGGTGATCAGCGCCTCGAGCGCGTCAGCGCCGAGCGCGGTGTTGTCGACGAGCGTCGCCACTCAGCCGACGCTCCCTTCCATCTCGAGCTCGATCAGCCGGTTGAGCTCGACCGCGTACTCGAGCGGCAACTCCTTGGCGATCGGGTCGAGGAAGCCGCGCACGATGAGCGCCATCGCTTCGGCCTCGCCGAGGCCGCGCGACATCAGGTAGAAGATCTGCTCGTCGTTGAGCTTCGAGACGGTCGCCTCGTGCCCGACGTGGGCGGTCTTCTCGTTGATCTCGATGTAGGGGTAGGTGTCGGTCTTGGCGTGCTCGTCGAGCAGCAGCGCGTCGCACTCGACGTTGGAGCGAGCGCCGGTCGCGCCCTCGTGGATCTGCACCAGGCCCCGGTACGACGACCGCCCGGTGCCCTTCGAGATCGACTTCGAGACCACGCTGCTGGTGGTGTGCGGCGCGGCGTGGATCATCTTGGCGCCGGCGTCCTGGTGCTGGCCGTCGGTCGCGAAGGCGATCGAGAGGACCTCGCCGTGGGCGCGCTCACCGACCAGGTAGCAGCTGGGGTACTTCATGGTCGTCTTGGAGCCGAGGTTGCCGTCGAGCCAGCCCATGGAGGCGCCGGCGTGCACGATGGCGCGCTGCGTCACGAGGTTGTAGACGTTGTGCGACCAGTTCTGGATCGTGGAGTAGCGCACGTTGGCGTTGTCCTTGACGATGATCTCGATCACGCCGGAGTGGAAGGAGTCGCTGTTGTACGTCGGCGCCGTGCAGCCCTCGATGTAGTGGAACTTGCTGCCGGGTTCGCCGATGATGAGCGTGCGCTCGAACTGCCCCATCGACTGGGCGTTGATCAGGAAGTACGCCTGCAGGGGGACGTCGACCTCGACGCCCTCGGGGACGTAGACGAACGAGCCGCCCGACCACACGGCGCTGTTGATCGCCGCGAAGTAGTTGTCCTCGGGCGGGATCACCGTGGCGAAGTGCTCCCTGAAGAGCTCGGGGTGCTCCTTCATGCCGGTCTCGACGTCGAGGAAGATGACGCCGCGCTTCTCCCACTCCTCCTTGAGGTTGTGGTAGACCATCTCGCTCTCGTACTGGGCGCCGACGCCGGCGAGCATCTTCTGCTCGGCCTCGGGGATGCCGAGGCGCTTGTACGTCTCACGCACCTCCTCGGGGACGTCGTCCCACGAGTTGGTCCCCTTGCGGTCCTGCGGACGGATGTAGAAGTAGATCTCGTCGAAGTTCAGGTGCGAGAGGTCGGGACCCCACTTGGGTCGGCCCTTCTTCTCGGCGATCTCGAGGGCGCGGAGGCGGAACTTGAGCATCCACTCCGGCTCTTCCTTGTAGTAGCTGAGCTTCTCGATGACGCGCTTGGAGAGGCCCTTCTCGGACTTGAACGCGTACTGCTCGGGGATGGCGAAGTCGTACTGCTTGGTGTGCTGCATCCCCTCGAGCTTGCTGGCGTCGGGGTGGTCCTGCGGTCTCGTCATGTCTGCCATGGTGACGTTCCTCTCGGAGCAAGGAGGTGTTCGAGCGGACGCGCCGGGGGGCGGGCGGCGCGGTCGGCCGAGCGGCGCGGCGAAGGGGCCCTCTCGCCGATCAGGCGTTCCCGGCGGCGCTCGCGGCGGTGCGCTCGCGGATGAGGGCGTAGCCGGTCTCGTCGAGCTCCATCGCGAGCTCCTTGGGGCCGGTCTCGATGATCACGCCCTCCGACATGACGTGCACCTTGTCGGGGATGATGTAGTTGAGCAGGCGCTGGTAGTGGGTGATCACGAGCGCGCCGAAGTCGGGCCCGCGGGCGGCGTTGACGCCCTGGGAGACGGTCTTGAGCGCGTCGACGTCGAGCCCGGAGTCGGTCTCGTCGAGGATCGCGTAGCGCGGCTCGAGCACGAGCAGCTGGAGGATCTCCGAGCGCTTCTTCTCACCGCCCGAGAAGCCCTCGTGCAGGTTGCGCTCGATGATCGACTCGTCCCAGTCGAGCGCCTTGACGGCGCGCTGCAGCTTCGCGTAGAACTCCATCACGCCGACCTCGTCGCCCTCTTCGCGACGCGCGTTGATCGCGAGCCTGAGGAAGTTGGCGATCGACACGCCCGGGACCTCGACCGGGTACTGGAACGCCAGGTAGAGGCCGGCGCGCGCGCGCTCGTCGGCTTCCATCTCGATGACGCTCTCGCCGTCGACCAGGATGTCGCCGTCCGTCACCTCGTAGGTGGGATCGCCCGCGATGATCTTCGCGAGCGTCGACTT
>SKWV01000379.1 GCA_007128755.1 Trueperaceae bacterium | reverse complement strand
TGGCGACCCGGCGTGCACGTTCGCTCGTCGGCTGGACGCTCCTGATCGTGGGCGTGCTCATGGCGGCGCAATGGCTCTTCTTCCTGGCGACCGGCAGCGTGGCGGAGCTGCAGAGCGCGCCCCGCGCGATCGCGTTCCACTTGGCGGCGGAGTCGGTGACGGCGCTGCTCCTCGTGATCGCCGGTGTGAGCCTCGTTCGGGGCGGGCCCGGCGTGGGGGAGAGCGTGGGCCTGATCGCCAGTGGCGCGCTCCTCTACACGGTGATCAACAGCGCCGGGTACTTCGCCGAGCGCGGTGAGTGGGCGATGGTGGCGATGTTCGGCGTGCTCTTCGTGGTCGCGCTGGCGAGCGCTGCGTTGCTGGCGCTGCCCCTACCGGAGCCGCGGCCGGCGGACGCCGTCAGGGCAAGTCGCTGAGGAGACCCTCCACGTGACGCTCCCAAGCGAGCCCGACGCCGAGCGAAGGGATCGGGCGCGGCGCCTCGGGACTCCGGCGACGGCCATCGGGCGCGAAGCACATGTCTTCAGAGCGCGTCGAACGCGGCGTGCCAGCGCACCGTGCCGGTGGCTCCGCGCAGGTGGCCGGGCTCGAGCTCGACGAGCATGCAGGCGTCGGCCGGCGCGTCGAACTGGCAGCCGATCCCGAAGATGTCGGCCCGCATGAAGCCGAACCTCGGGTAGTAGGCGGGGTGCCCGAGGACGAACACGGCGCCTACGCCGCTCTCGTGGCAGCGCTCGAGCCCGGCACGCGTCAGCGCGGCGCCGATGCCGCTGAATTGACGACCAGGCACGACGGCCAGCGGCGCGAGGCCCATCAGCCGCAGTTCGGGATGGCCCGGGAGGGTGACGGGGGAGAACAGCACGTGTCCGACGACGTCGCCGGCGTCCTCGGCGACGAGCGACACCAGCGGCGCCGCGCCGGCGCGCAGCGCGTCGACGAGATCGGCCTCCTCCGGCCCAGGGAAGGCGGTGGCGTGGACGTGGCGCACGGCGTCGCGGTCGGCCGTGGCTTCGGGACGGATGATCACGGTCTCAGGGTACGCCCGGCGGGCATCGCTGCGGGGCGGGTGCCTAGACAATATGGCCGTTCGTGCTGACCGTCGAGATCGGCGACTGGACCAGGCTCGACGGCCGCCGCATCGGCTCGTACCTCGGGCTCGTACCCACCGAGAACTCAACCGGCCAATCGCGCTCCCAAGGTGGTCTCACCCGAACCGGCAACGCCCACGCGCGTCGCTTGCTGATCAAAGCCGCATGGCACCACCGGCCGTCCTACACCCCCACCTCGCCGACGCTGCGCGCACGCTGGGCGCTGGCGAACACGCGGGCGCAAGCGGCGACGCCCCCCTTGGCGGCGGCGTAGTGCGCGCCGGAGGTACCCCCCGTCAGGGCCGGACGCCATGATCGGCGCCTGCGAGCGCGCCTCGGTCGTCCTCCAGGTGGCGTTCATGCGCCGCTTCGACCCACCCTTCGTCCAGGCAAAGCAACAACTCGACGACGGCGCCATCGGCGCGCCGATCATGGTCCGTTCCCTGACACGCGGTCCGGGGCTGCCGCCCGCGTGGGCGAACGACATGGCCACGAGCAACGGCATGCTCGCCGAGGTCAACAGTCACGATTTCGACACCGTGCGTTGGCTGGCGGGCTCCGAGTACGAGGAGGTGCACGCCCGCGCCGGTGCTCTCAAGCGGCCCGATCTTCGCAGCACGCTGCCCGAGTTCTATGACGTCGCGGTCGTGAGCGCCAGCATGCGCAACGGCGCCTTCGGCATCATCGACGGCGTCTGCCCCTCCGAGTACGGTTACGACGCGCGCGCCGAGATCGTCGGCGAGCGAGGGCTGCTGTTCGCCGGCGACATCCGCAGCCCAGGGGCCGTCCGCGTGACGCGCGAGGGCGGCGCCGTGGGGCCACACTTCACATCGTGGCGCGAGCGCTTCGCCGAGGCGTACCGCGCCGAGGCGGCCCACTTCGTCGACTGCATCCGAGCCAGTGCCACCCCGGTCGTCGGCGGAGTGGACGGGCGCGCTGCGGTCGCCGCCGTGGTCGCGGCCAACCGCTCCTTGCGCGACGGCCGCGCCGTCAAGGTCGACGCGTGAGCTGCCGATCGTAATGGACGATCGACCGGCGACGCTGCTTGCTGGACGTCGGTTGGCTCGACGTCGCACCGCCCTCCCCACCACAGGCCGGCGACCAGGACGCGCGGCACCGTCGCGGACTCCAAGGCGCGAGCCCAGAACGTTGCCTGATCGCTTGACTCGCGGCCACCCGCGGTCGCTACGGTGTGCGCGAGGGGAGGGACTCGATGCCACACCGAGACGAAGCAACGCTGACGCAGGTGACCTCTCGCGACGGGACCGAGATCGGTTACTTCACGAGTGGTGACGGGCCGCCGTTGCTGCTGGTCCACGGTGGACTCGGAGACCACACGCGCTGGGGTGCGTTGCGGCCCTACCTGGAGCCGCACTTCACCGTCCACGCGATGGATCGCCGGGGCCGGGGCGCCAGCGGCGACGGGCCCGACTACGCCCCCCAGCGGGAGTTCGAGGACGTCGCTGCCGTCATCGACGCCGTTGCCGAGGACTCCGGCTCGACGACCAACGTCTACGGGGTCTCCAACGGTGCCACCTTCGCGCTCGGCGCGGCCGCGCTGACGTCGAACGTACGCCGGCTCGCGTTGTACGAGCCAGGGATCACCGACGTGGCGGATCTCGTCAGTCCCGAACTCGACGCACGACTCGAGGCGCTGCTAGCGGCCGGGGACGGCGACGGCGTGGTGGAAGCGTTCTTCCGCGAAGCGCTCGGGCTCGGTGATGACGACATTGCGACCATGCGCGCCCAGCCCTCTTGGCCCGCACGCGTCGACGCGGCACCCACCCTGCCGCGGGAGCTTCGCAACGCTCCCGAGGAGCTGTTCGATGCCAGCCAGGCCGCGAACGTGACCGTGCCCACGCTGCTGCTGGAGGGCAGCGAGAGCCCCGAGAGCTTGCACGCCGACGTCAGGCTGGTGGCCGACGCGGTGCCCGGCGCGCGCATCGCGGTCCTCGAGGGGCAGGCACACTCGGCCGATTTCCTCGCTCCTGAACTCGTCGCCGAGCACCTCCTCGCCTTCTTCGGCGAGTCCTCGTAGGGGCTCTGATACGGGGACTTCAGGGGAGGGCCTCGCTGCGTCCCGGAGACGAAGCAACGCTGACGTTGGTGACCTCTCGCGACGGGGCCCAGATCGGTTTCTTCACGAGTGGTGATGGACCGCCGCTGCTGTTGGTTCACGGTGGACTCGGCGACCACACGCACTGGGAGGCCCTCCTACCCTACCTGGAGCCGCACTTCACCATCCACGCGATGGATCGCCGGGGGCGTGGCGCCAGCGGCGACGGGCCCGACTACGCCCCCCAGCGGGAGTTCGAGGACGTCGCTGCGGTCATCGATGCCGTAGCCGCGGACTCCGGCTCGAGGACCGACGTCTACGGGTTCTCCAGCGGCGCCACCTTCGCACTCGGCGCGGCGGCGCTGACGCAGAACGTGCGCCGGCTCGCGTTGTACGAGCCAGGGATCACCGCCGCGGCGGTCGTCGTCACGCCGGAGCTGCACGCGCGCCTGGACGCGCTGCTGACGGCCGGGGACGGCGACGGGCTGGTGGAGACGTTCTTCCGCGAGGCGTTCGGCCTAGGGGACGACGACATCGCCACCATGCGCGCCCAGCCTTCCTGGGCCGCGTACGTCGCAGCCGCACCTACGCTGCCGCGCGAACTGCGTGCCACTCCAGAGCAGCTCTTCGATGCCAGCCGGGCCGCGAAGATGAACGTACCCACGCTCCTGCTCGAGGGCAACGAACCCCTCAAGAACGTGCTTGCCGACGTTCGCACGGCCGCTGACCTTCGCCTCGTCGCTGACACGGTGCCCGGCGCGCGCATCGCAGTCCTCGAGGGGCAGGCGCACGCGGCAAACGTCCTGGCCCCCGAGCTGGTCGCCGAGCACCTCCTCGCCTTCTTCGGCGAGCCCACGTAGGCTCACTCGCCAGTGGGCGGGAGGTCGTGCCCCATCAGCTCCTCGAGCTGGAACGTGTGCCGGATGGGGTGCATCACGGCGTGCTCGAGGACACCCTCGACCGTCGAAGCGACGCCCCACACCGGATACGTGCGATCACCGAAGCGCTCGACGGGAACGTCGGCGAGCGGTGTGCGCCAGCGTTCCAGGAGATGCTCGAGGTAGTCGTCGGCGCGCACCGCGATGGTGTCGACATCGGGCGGCTCATCGAGGGCGGGATCGGGGAGTTCGAGCTGCGCCGTCATCCAGCGAATGTAGTTGCCGGCGGCGCCGAACACGTGCCGAAGCAGCGCCGCTCGGGAGGCGTAGTCGATGTCCGTCGTCTCGGGGAGGACGAGGTCCGCGGCATCGGCGTCGCGCCAGGCGAGGAGGAAGCGCCGCATGTGGCGCTCGTGCAACAGGACCAACGCGCGTGCGCCACGGTAGCGAAATCCGGTCGGGAGCGTCTCCATGTCGAGAGGCTACACGCTCGGCATGCCTCGAGGTCGCCTCGCGGGCCCGGGCTGAAGGCCTTGGCCGCGCGGCATCAGCGGAAGGGGTCGACGATGGTGAGACCACGAACGGACTGGCCTGCGTGGAGGTCCTCGCTGAGCAAGCGCACACGCCCACCAGCGATCGCGGAGCCGAACCGTGGCGGGACGCCGTCAGCCGCCGTGCGTGGTCGCGTGCGCGCATCGCACCAGCGGGTTCCAGTTCGCGAAGAGCCCGAGTGGATTGTTCCGCCACACCCAAACGTGCAGCGCGTAGAAGGGCTCGTCGAGCAGGGTCGTGTTGAGCGTGAACTCGAGCCCGAGCAGCACGGGCGGGGCGCCATTGCCGGCGTCGTGCCAGGACTGCTGGAACACCAGGTACTCGGCGCCGATCAGGCGCAGGCTGCCGTCGGGGCGTGGCTCGTACATCAGCACCTCCGGGCGCAGGAGGTCGAGCGTCGGATCGCCGATCCGTTCGCCGTGTGTGAAGTGGATGCCCTGCGCCCCTTGAGGGCCGCTCATGCAGTCGCTGAAGCGTTCGAGCCGGTGGCCTCCGCGGCGTCGACGTGCTCGAAGGGGGCGAGCACCGCCCGCAGGGCGTCGAGTTGTTCGAGCGTCGGCTCGACCCGGGTCAGGTCCCCAAGCGTGCCCGGGCTCGTGGTCGTGCCGTCGGCACCAGCAGCGTGGCCCGACGTGATCACGGAGTGGGCGACGGCCGTGCTGGCGCGTCTGCATGGCGTCACATCCCTCAATCAGCACCCGGGCCGTGCGCAGGGCGTCCTCGCAGAAGCGCCGCACGAGCGCCGACTTGCCGATCCCGGCCTCGCCTCCGACGAACACCATGGCGCCGCTGCCCGACGCGGCGTGCGTCAGGTGCGAGCGCAGACGACGGAGCTGCTCGTCGCGTTCGAGGAGCGCCGTGTGAGGCATGGGATGACGATAGCAGCGCGAGGCGGCGGCTCGGGAGCAGCCGCTCCCAGCAACCGTGCAGATCGAACGCCCAACCTCCGAGTTGCCGGGATGATCCGGCAGCGTGCCCCTACGAACCTGATGCGGGACACGCGCCCCTGGGTCGGCTCCCGACAATGGACCCGGATCGCCGCCATCGGCTGGCGCGGAGCAGAGGCAGGCGTCGTGGACGCCCGGCGGCGGAGGAGGTTCCGATGGCGACCCGGCGTGCACGTTCGCTCGTCGGCTGGACGCTCCTGATCGTGGGCGTGCTCATGGCGGCG
>SKWV01000492.1 GCA_007128755.1 Trueperaceae bacterium | reverse complement strand
GTCGACGGGTAGCCGGTGACGTCCTCGGGCACGTCGATGGTGCGGTCGATCTCGAGCCAACCGCCGGCGCACAGCGCCTCGAGCTGCGTCATGAAGGCCGCCCCGCTCAGGAACAGGGCGTTGTTGACGACGACGAGCGTGCCGCCGCTCCGCACGAGCGGGCGCACCTTGTTGATGAGGCGGGTGGTGTGGCGGTTCAGGTCGACCGTGCCCCTGTCGGTGCTCGAGAAGAACGGCGGGTCGAGGATCACGCGGTCGAAGCGGGCGTCCTGGAGCTTGAGCCCGCGGACGAACGACCAGAAGTCCCGTGCCTGGAAGTCGGCGCGGTCGACCGCGAAGCCGTTGCGGGCGTAGGAGGCCTTGGCGACGTCGAGGAAGCGCCGGTTCAGGTCGGTGTGCAGCACGCGGCGAGCCCCGCCGGCGCGCGCGGCCACCCCGAGGCTGCCGGTGTACGCGAACGTGTTGAGCACGTTCAGGCCATCACTCGTGTCGATCAGCCACCGGCGCAGGTGGCGCGTGTCGAGGTAGAAGCCCGCATCTTGGTTCATGAGCAGGTCGACGGCGTAGCGCACGCCGTGCTCGCGAACGACCCTGTCGAGCTCCGTACCCGGGCGCTGGTGGACGACGCGGCCGCGGCGCGCCTCGTCCGTCGCGCCCTGCCGCTCCTTGAGCACGATCGCGTTCAGGAAAGGCACGTGCGCATGCAGCCCCTCGGCCAGTCGGCGGAGCTCGGGGTCGTCGTCCGCGAGCGGAGCGGCGTCGTGGAAGACCACGGCGGTCCTGCCGTAGAGGTCGATCACCCACCGGGCGTCGCCTTCGAGGTGCCCGTTGAACAGCCGCACCGCCGCCAGGTGCTCCTCGTCCAGCAGGGGAGCGCGTGCGGCGATGGCGTCGTCGAGGAGGCGGGACCCGGGCTCGAGCATCAGATGATTGTGCCATCGGCGGCGGTGATCCGTCGCCCGCCATGGCCGCGACGCCCCGAAGAGCCGCGAACGTGACGAAGCGCGATGGTCGATACGCACGGGCGTTCGGGGAAGGGGCCCCTACGATGGTCGAGCCGTGATCGCACGCGGCCTCACGAGAAGGAGGAGAGCTCATGGCAGCGATGGTGAAGGTGATCGAGGTTCTGGCGCAGTCCGAGAAGAGCTGGGAGGACGCGGCCAACGTGGCGCTCGCCGAGGCCTCCAAGTCGCTCCGCGGCATCCAGAGCATCTACATCAAGGAGATGCAGGCCATCGTCGAGAACGACCGCATCGTGCAGTACAGGATCAACGCGAAGATCTCGTTCACGCTCGATCGGTAGCGTCACGCGCCACGCTCGCCGAACCCCGGCGACGTGCTCGCCAAGCCGGCGTCGACGGCGTCGAGCAGGTGGCGGAACGACGCCTCGAGGTCGAGCGCCAGCGCGAAGCCGCCCGCCCGCTCGAGCGCCACGAAGCCGTGCAGCACACTGCGCAGGTACCGCGTGGCGTGGAGTGCCGGGTCGCCCGCCAAGCCGTACCCGGCGAGGACGGCGAGCACCGTCTCGATCACGCGCGCCGCGGCGCGCTCGACGCGCTGGTCGCCCTCGGTGCCGCCGGCGAGCGTGAGCGCGTAGAGGCCGGGGTGCGCGCGGGCGAAGTCCACGTACGACCTGGCCAGCGCCTCGAGGGCGGAGCGCCGCGCGCGGCCGGCGGTGGCGCGCTGGAGCGCGTCGCCGAGGCGCTCGATGCCGTCGACGCGGACCTCGTGGCGGAGGCCGTCGAGGCCGTCGACGTGGTGGTACAGCGAGGGGGTCCGCACGCCCAGGCGGCGGGCGACGGCGGTGAGGGTGAGGGCCGCGTCGCCGTGCTCGTCGAGGACGGCGATGGCTTCCTCGACCAGGCGCTCGCGCGTGACCTTGGCGCCCGCGCGTCTGGCGGCCGCGCCGGTCACGCGGCGAGCCTCCGGACCACGGCCCGTGTCACGCTCGCCCGTGCACGCGCTGCACGAAGCGGACGACGGCGTCGGCGGCGACGTCGGGCATCTCGACGTGCGGGTAGTGCCCGGCGCCCTCGACCATGGCGACCTCGCCCGAGATGGCCTCCGCCACGGCGCGCGCTTCGGCGGCCGGATCGGGGAAGTCGGGGTCCTTGCTGCCCATGAGCACGAGCGACGGCGCGCGCACGCTCGCGAGGCGCGCCTCGACGGCGGCGTCGCTCCGGAACATCATCGCGCGGACGGCCTCGTAGCGGCCCGGCTGGGCGAGGTTGGCGAGGAGCGCCGCGCGGTAGGCCTCGAAGTCGGCGGGTTTGGCGCTGGGGTAGAGGGTGCCGTAGAACCAGCCCCACGCGCGGACCTTCCACGGCCCCGCCGTCATCGCCCGCAGCGCGAGGCGCATGACGGGCGACATGTCGTGGTCGCGCACGAACGGCCCGATGAGCACGAGGCCGGCCACGAGGTCCGGACGCTCGGCCGCCGCCCACACGGCCGGCGCCGCCCCGAAGGAGTTGCCGATCACGACCGCCGGGCCGCCGAGCGAGGCGATGAGCGCGACCAGGTCCCGTCCGGCGGCTTCGGAGCCGTAGTCGGGCCAGTGCGTGCTCGACTCGCCGTGGCCGCGGAGGTCGGCGCGCACGGTGCGGTAGCCCGCGTCGACGAGCTCGGGTGCGAGGAAGCGGTACTGCTGCCGGAGGTCGCCGAGACCCGGCAGCATCACGACCAGCGGACCCGCGCCGAGGTCGTCGTAGGCGATCGTGCCGTCCGGCCGCGTCAAGTGGCGCGTGGAGCGGTCGGCGGCCGGAGCTCGGGCGGTCGCGCCGTGGCCGCGGTCGCCGGCCAGGTGGGTGGCGGAGGATCCTCTGGTCGATGTGGCGGTTCCCTGCATGGTGGCTCCTTCGTAGGCTAATGGCATTAGGTTATAGGCTAAATGCCTTAGTGTCAAGGTCACGGCTGGCGCCGCCCCAGCGGCCGCCGGTATGGTGTCGCGCATCACCCCCATCGCACGCGAGCCGGCGCCGTCGGTCGCCACGGGCGGTGCGCCACGGAGGTCGACATGGACACGGACGGCCCGCGACGCAAGTACGACCTCTACGGCCACGCCTTCAAGCGCGACGCCTACCGGACCTTCGCCGAGATGCGGCGCGAGGATCCCATCTACCGCCAGGTCGGTCTCGACGGCACGACGCCCATCTGGTTCGTCACCCGCTACGAGGACGTCGACGCCATGCTGCGCGACCCCCGCTTCGTGCGGGACGAGGCGCTCGCGCGCGATCCCGCGGATCGCTTCGTGCCAACGCCGCTCGACAGGCTCATCGGCAACCACATGCTCAACCGCGACGGCGACGACCACCGACGGCTGCGGTCGCTCGTGAGCCAAGCGTTCACGCCCAAGCGCGTCGCCGACCTCAGGCCGCGCGTCCAGGCGATCGCCGACGGGCTCCTCGACGCGGTTCGTGATCAGGGCGCCATGGACCTGATCGGCGACTTCGCCTTCCCGCTCCCGACCATCGTCATCCTCGAGATGCTCGGCGTCCCGGCCGAAGACCGCGAGCGCTTCCGGGTCTGGTCGAACGCCCTCGTCGAGCCACCGATGGACGGCGAGGCGCGCGCGGCGGCCGTGCGGCACCTGACGGCCTTCACCGACTACCTCCGCGAGCTGTTCGAGGTCCGCCGCGCGGCACCGCGCGACGACCTCGTCACCGCGCTGCTGCACGCCGCCGAGGATGGCGACGCGCTCAGCGAGGAGGAGCTGTTCAGCACCGTCGTCCTCCTCATCGTGGCGGGGCACGAGACGACGGTCAACCTCATCGGGAACGCGATGCTCGCGCTCGCGCGCCATCCGCAGCAGCTCCGAGCGCTGCGTGACGATCCCACCGCGATGCCCCGCGCGGTCGAGGAGTTCCTGCGCTACGACGGATCGGTCGAGCGCGCGCTGAACCGCTGGGCCGCTCGGGACATCGCATGGAACGGGCACACCATCGCGCGTGGAGAACCCGTGATCCTGATCCTCGGCAGCGCCAACCGCGATCCGAGCCGGTTCGTCGACGCGGACCGGTTCGATCCCGCTCGGCAGCCCAACCCCCACCTCGCCTTCGGCAAGGGCATGCACTACTGCCTCGGCGCGCCGCTCGCCCGGCTCGAGACCGAGATCGCCATGAACACGCTGCTCGCGCGCCTGCCGAGCCTGGAGCTCGCCGTCGATGAGGAGGACCTGCGCTGGCGCTTCCTCCCGGGGTTCCGGGCGCTGGAGGCGCTTCCCGTCCGCTGGGCGCCGTGAGCGTCATCAACGTTCTCAGGTGGTTTACACCCTTTACATGTGGAGGTGCTTAGGGTCGTAGCACGGGCATGGACCGCGCGGACGCGTGTCCTCCACCGTAGAAGGAGCGATCATGGAATCACGCTATGAAGGAGATCCCAAGCGCGCCCGCAAGAAGATCACCCTGACCGTCGAAGAGGCGCCGCTCGAGCGCGAGCGCGGCGACGACGGCGGCGGCGCGCGCAGGCTGCTCACGATGGGCATGGCCGCCGTTGGCGGCTACGTGTTCTACAAGCGCCTGGCGAGCCGCGGCGTCGGCCCCGGGCACGGCGCCATCCACGTCAGCAAGACCATCACGATCGAGAAGCCGGTGGGCGAGATCTACCGCTTCTGGCGCAACCTCGAGAACCTGCCGCGCGTGATGGGCCACCTCGAGTCCGTGCGTGAGCTCCCGGACGGCCGTTCGCACTGGGTCGCCAAGGGGCCGGCAGGCGCCAAGGTCGAGTGGGACGCCGAGACCCTCGTCGACCGCGAGAACGAGATCATCTCCTGGCGCTCCGTGAAGGGCGCCACCGTCCCCAACGAGGGGACCGTCCGGTTCAAGGACGTCGGCAACGGTCAGCGCACCGAGGTCAAGGTGTCGTTCACGTACCACCCGCCCGGGGGCAAGCTCGGGGCCAGCGTCGCCAAGCTGTTCGGCGAGGAGCCTTCGAAGCAGGTCGAGGAGGATCTGCGGCGCCTCAAGCGCGAGCTCGAGACCGGCGCCGTGGTGACGTCGTCGTACGCCAACCCGGCCGGGCGCAAGACCTGAGCGACGCACGATCGGCACCACGCTCTGCCTGAGGGTCGGCTCGGGGAGGGGCGGCCGCCGCCGCCCCTCCCCGATGTGGTGCCGGTGTGGCGTGAGGAGGCATCATGCGAGCCCTGTGTTGGCACGGCAAGGACGACGTCCGCGTCCAAGACGTCCCGGAGCCCGAACTGATCAACGACCGTGACGCCATCGTGCGGGTCACGAGCACGGCGATCTGCGGCTCCGACCTGCACCTGTTCAACGGCTACATGCCCACCATGCGCAAGGGCGACATCTTGGGCCACGAGTTCATGGGGGAGATCGTCGAGGTCGGGAAGGGCGTGACCTCGCTCGCGGTCGGGGACCGGGTGGTCGTGCCGTTCCCGATCGCGTGCGGCAACTGCTTCTTCTGCAAGGCCGAGCTGTGGTCGCTGTGCGACAACTCCAACCCCAACGCGAGCATGGCCGAGGCGATGTTCGGGCATGCCCCCTCGGGCCTCTTCGGCTACTCGCACCTCATGGGCGGCTTCCCCGGAGGCCAGGCCGAGTACGTGCGCGTCCCCTACGCCGACGTCGGGCCGATAAAGGTACCCGACGAGCTCGCCGACGAGCAGGTGCTCTTCCTCACCGACGTCTTCCCGACCGGCTACATGGCCGCCGAGAACGGCGGCATCTCGGGCGGCGAGACGGTGGCGGTGTGGGGCTGCGGCGCCGTCGGGCTGTTCGCGGTGCGGAGCGCGTGGCTCCTCGGCGCCG
>SKWV01000182.1 GCA_007128755.1 Trueperaceae bacterium | reverse complement strand
GAGGCGGACGTCGTCGTGAAGGCGCCAGCGACGTCATGCGCATCAAGCGTGTGCCTGGCGACGCGGTAGCATGCGGGGCCTGCGCGACGCGAGTCGCGCCCACCATGAGGCCACACCCCCGCGCCGGGCCGCCCGCGGCGCCAGGGGCCGGCCCGCGCATGAGAGAGGAACCCAAGGTGGCTGACGTACAAGTGAAGAAGACGGACGACCGCGCCAAGCTCTCCAGCGAGGAGCGCAGCACGCTCAACGACGTGGAGATGCGGGAATGGCTCGAATCGCTCGAGTACGTCCTCGCCAGCGGTGGTGACGAGCGCGTCCGCGAGATCCTCGAGCGGCTCGAGCTCCACGCCGTGCGCGAGGGCGTCGACATGCCGTTCACCGCGAGAACCCCGTACGTGAACACGATCCCGGTCGAGGCTCAGCCCGAGTATCCCGGTGACCGGGCGATGGAGCGCCGCATCCGCAACGTGATCCGCTGGAACGCCATGGCGATGGTGGTGCGGGCCAACAAGCTCTCGGACGGGATCGGCGGGCACATCTCCACCTACGCGTCGCTCGCGACGCTGTACGAGGTCGGCTTCAACCACTTCTTCCGCGGCCCCGACGCGGGCCTCGACGCCGACCTGATCTACTTCCAGGGGCATGCCAGCCCCGGCAACTACGCCCGCTCCTACGTGGAGCGCCGCTTCGACGTCACGCGGCTGCGCAACTTCCGGCGCGAGCTGCAAGACGAGCCGGGCCTCTCGTCGTACCCGCACCCCTGGCTCATGCCCGACTACTGGCAGTTCCCCACCGTGTCGATGGGGCTCGCGCCGATCACCTCCATCTACCAGGCGCGTTTCAACCGCTACCTCGAGGCGCGCGGGCTCAAGGAACGCGGCGACGCCAAGGTCTGGGCCTTCCTCGGCGACGGCGAGACCGACGAGCCGGAGACGCTGGGCGCGATCAAGTTCGCCGCGCGCGAGCGACTCGACAACCTCATCTGGGTGATCAACTGCAACCTGCAGCGCCTCGACGGCCCCGTCTTCGGCAACGGGCAGATCATGCAGGAGCTCGAAGGCATCTTCCGCGGCGCCGGCTGGAACGTCATCAAGATCCCTTGGGGTTCCAAGTGGGACGAGCTCATCGCCAAGGACGAGGGCGGTCACCTGGTGCGCCGGTTCGACAAGCTGGTCGACGGCGAGTCCCAGCGCTACGCCGCCTTCGGCGCGCCCGAGCTGCGCGAGAACTTCTTCAACACCCCCGAGCTCGAGCGCCTGATCGACGGGTGGAGCGACGACGACATCGGCCAGCTCAACCGCGGCGGCCACGATCCGGCCAAGGTCTACGCCGCCTTCCACCATGCGGTGCGCCATCGCGGCTCGCCCACGGTCGTCCTGCCGCGGACCGTCAAGGGGTACGGATTGGGCGAGTCGGGCGAGGGCAAGAACGTCACCCACCAGCAGAAGAAACTGAACGAGGACGAGCTGCGCGCCTTCCGCGATCGGCTCGAGATCCCCATCGAGGACGACGAGATCGCGGAGTTCCCCTTCTACCGCCCCGCTGAGGACTCCGACGAGTTCCGCTACCTGATCGAGCGGCGAGAGAAGCTCGGCGGGTTCGTGCCGCAGCGCAGCGTCCGCGCGAAGAGCGTTCCCGCGCCCGACCTCGAGAGCTTCGAGGAGTTCATGACCGGATCGAACGATCGCCCCGTCTCGACGACGATGGCGTTCGTGAGCATCCTCCGCAAGCTGCTCCGGCACGAGACCTGGGGCCCGCTGATCGTGCCGATCATCCCCGACGAGGCGCGCACCTTCGGCATGGAGGCGCTCTTCCGCATGATCGGCATCTACTCGCCCGTCGGCCAGCTCTACGATCCGGTCGACAAGGAGAACCTGCTCTACTACAAGGAGAGCAAGGACGGGCAGATCCTCGAAGAAGGCATCACCGAGGCCGGCTCGATGAGCTCGTTCATCGCGGCGGGCACGGCGTACGCCACCCACGGCGTCAACACCATCCCGTTCTTCATCTACTACTCGATGTTCGGCTTCCAGCGTATCGGCGACCTCGCTTGGCTCGCGGCCGACATGCGCGCCAAGGGCTTCATGCTCGGCGCCACGGCCGGACGCACCACCCTCGCGGGCGAGGGCCTGCAGCACCAGGACGGCCACTCGCACGTGCTCGCGTCCACCATCCCGAACCTCCTGGCCTACGACCCCTCGTTCGCGTACGAGCTCGCGATCATCATCCGCGAGGGCATGCGGCGCATGTACGAGGAGCAGGAAGACCTCTTCTACTACTTGACCATCGGCAACGAGAACTACGTCCAGCCGTCCGCGCCCGACCACATCGACCGGGACGACCTGGTCGACGGCGTGTTGCGCGGCCTCTACCTGTACCGGCCGAGCGAGCGGAAGCGGACGAAGGCGCGCGCGCAGCTGTTCGGGTCGGGCTCGATCATGAACGAGGTCCTCAAGGCCGCCCAGATGCTCGAGCAGGACTACAAGGTCGCCACCGACGTGTGGAGCGTGACGAGCTACAAGGCGCTCCACCGCGACGCGCTCGAGACCGAGCGCTGGAACAGGCTCCATCCGACGGAGTCGCCGCGGGTCTCGTTCGCCGCCAAGGCGCTCGGCGAGGCCAAGGGCGTCTTCGTGGCCGCGAGCGACTACATGAAGCAGCTCCCCGATTCGCTCAGTCGGCACCTGCCGCGGCCGCTCGTGTCGCTGGGCACGGACGGCTTCGGGCGCAGCGAGGCGCGTGAGGAGCTGCGCGACCATTTCGAGGTCGACGCCAAGCACATCGTCGTCGCGACGCTCAAGGCGCTCGCCGACGATGGCGCGTTCGAGGCGAGCGACGTGGCGAAGGCCATCGAGACCCTGGGCGTCGACGTCGACCGCCCTGATCCGTTCAGGACCTGAGGAGGCCGGGCGTGGCACAGGAGTTCACTCTTCCAGAGGTTGGCGAAGGCGTCGAGAGCGGCACCGTCGTCGCGTTGCTGGTCGCCGAGGGCGACCGCATCGAGATCGACCAGCCGGTCCTCGAGCTCGAGACCGACAAGGCCGTCGTCGAGGTGCCCTCGACCGTCAGTGGCGTCGTCAGCAAGGTGCACGTCGGTGCCAACGACGACGTGAAGGTCGGCCAGACCATCCTGAGTGTCGAGGAGGGCGAGGGGGCCGAGGCGTCCGACGACGAGGATGCGGACGAGGCCCGAGCCGAGGACGCCGATGGCGCCGAGGGGGCCGAGGTCGATGAGGCCGAAGCCGAGGCCGGAGACGAAGCCGAGGCCGGAGACGACGACGAGGTCGAGGGCTCGGAAGCGCCCTCGGCGGAACGGGACGAGAAGCGCGCTGCGCCTCCGCGGAAGCCCGAGCGCGACGAGGCGCGGGACGTCGGAGCGGGCGTCGCGCGGGAGTCGCGCTCCCTCATCCCGGCCGCCCCCTCCGTGCGGCGCATGGCCCGCGAGGAGGGCGTCGACATCGCCGACGTCCCGGGTTCCGGGCTGCTCGGCAGGATCTCGGCCGACGACGTCAAGCGCTTCGCGGCGGGTGAGGGTGCTCCCGAGGCCGAGCGGCCGGCGGCGGCGCCCGCCGCCCCCAAGCTCCCGGACTTCGCTGCCTGGGGCGAGACCGAGCGCAAGCCGCTCTCCGGCATCGGCAAGGCGATGGCTCGCTCGATGGGCACCGCCTGGACGACCGTGCCGATGGTCACGCACTTCGACAAGGCCGACTCCACCGACTTCGAGGCCCTGCGGCAACGCCACAAGGGCGCGGCCGAGGCGGCCGGCGCGAAGCTCACCCCCACGGCGATGCTGATCAAGGTGGTCGCCGGCGCGCTCAGGAAGTTCCCGGAGTTCAACGCCAGCATCGACGTCGAACGCCAGGAAGCGGTGTACAAGCGCTACGTGAACATCGGCGTCGCCGTCGACACCGATCACGGCCTGCTCGTCCCGGTCATCAAGGACGCGGACCGCAAGAGCATCATCGAGCTGGCGCGCGAACTCGGCGAGCTCGCCGAGCGGGCGCGCGACCGCAAGCTGGGCCAAGACGACATGACCGGCGGGAACTTCTCCGTGTCGAACCTGGGCGGCATCGGCGGGACCGGCTTCACGCCGATCGTCAACCCACCCGACGTCGCGATCCTCGGGGTCTCGAGGGGGACGCTCGAACCGGTCTGGGACGACGAGCGCGAGACGTTCGTGCCTCGGATGATGCTGCCGCTCTCGCTCACCTACGACCATCGCCTCATCGACGGCGCGTCGGCAGCGCGCTTCCTCCGATGGGTCTGCCGAGCCGTGGAGGAACCGTTCCTGTTGGCCCTGGAGGGGTGAGCGGCCCGGTCGGCACGAGACCGAAGGCTCGGAGGGCGGGTGGTAGCATGACCGCAGTATGTCGGTCGTGAGCGCCGTCCCGTACGCTGAACCGCAGATCGTCGGGATCGACGGTCCGCGATTGCGAGCCGTCGGTCTCGTGAAGCGGTACGGCCGCCGCGCGGTCGTGGACGGCGTCGACCTGCACCTGGAGCCGGGCGAGATCGTGGCGCTGCTGGGACCCAACGGTGCGGGCAAGACGACCACGTTCTACATGATGGTCGGGTTCGTGCGCCCGAACGCGGGCCGGATCGGCCTCGGCGATCAGGACGTGACGTACTGGCCCATGCACCGACGCGCGAGGCACGGCCTCGGTTACCTCGCGCAGGAGCCGAGCGCCTTCCGGAAGATGACCGCGCGCGACAACCTGCTCGCCATCCTCGAGTTCCAGCGGATCTCGCCGGCCGAGCAGGCGCGGCGGGCCGACGCGCTGCTCGAGGAGTTCAACCTCGCTCACCTCGCCGACCACCGCGCCGACACGCTCTCCGGCGGCGAGCGCCGTCGGCTCGAGATCGCCCGCTCCCTCACCATCGACCCGCAGTTCATCCTGCTCGACGAGCCCTTCACCGGCGTCGACCCGAAGTCGATCCGCGAGATCCAGACGCTGATCGCCGACCTCCGCGAGCGCCGCGGGCTGGGCGTGCTGCTCACCGACCACAGCGTGCGCGAGACGCTCGCGATCGCCGACCGGGTCTACCTCATGTTCGATGGGCGCGTGCGGTTCGACGGGACGCCCGCCGAGTTCGCCCAGGACCACGACGTGCGGACCTACTACCTCGGTCAGGACTTCAAGCTATGAGGCCGCACGGGGTGGGATGACGTGACCTACGTCATCGGTCTCGTGGCCCTGCTGGTCGCGCTCGCCGGCATCATCGCCTACGCCGGCGATCGCCTGGGGACCTGGGTCGGCCGCCGGCGGCTGACGGTGTTCGGGGCGCGCCCCCGCGCCACCGGGCAGATCGTCGGCGTGGTCGTCGGCATCCTGATCATGCTCACCACGCTCGGCGTGCTCGCGCTGGCGTTCCAGAACGCCACGCAGACGCTCGTCAACGCCCAGCGAACGGCCGACGAGGTCAACCGCCTCCGGGTCCAGGAGCGCGTCCTGGCCACCCAGTTGACGGCGCTCGGCGCCGACCTCGAGGCCGCGCGCGCGACCATCGCCAGTGCCGAGGCCGAGCGGCAGGACGCCGTGCGCGAGCGCGACCTGGCGGAGTCGCTGCGCGATCAGGTGCAGGCCGAGCGCGACGAGCTCCTCACCGAGATCGACGCCACCACGGTCCTGCTGGCCGACCTCGCGGAGCAACTCGAGGCGGCCGACGCCGAGCTGCGCATGGTGGAGCTCGAACTGAGCCAGGCCGCGGAGGAACGTGATGCGGCCCGCGCCGAGGCCGAGGCGGCCCGTTCGGCGGCCGAAGCCGCCCGGGCCGACGCCGACGCG
>SKWV01000197.1 GCA_007128755.1 Trueperaceae bacterium | reverse complement strand
CGGCCGTAAACGCAAGCACTGCTGCCAACGGGCCTGAGACGACGCGCCTACGCCGCCCGTCGCCTCACTCGTACGCCGCGAAGATCGCCGAGGTGTTGTGCCCGCCGAACCCGAACGCGTTGCTCATCGCGACGCGTACCGGGCGCTCCACCGCGGCGTTGAAGGCGTACGGCAAGTCGCAATCGGGATCGGGCTGCGAGAAGTTGATGGTGGGCGGGACCACGCCGTGCGTGATCGCGAGGATGGACGCGATCGCCTCGGCAGCGCCGGCGGCGCCGAGCATGTGGCCCGTCATGCTCTTGGTCGACGTCGGCGTCAAGCTGTCGGCGTGATCACCGAACACGGTGCGGATGGCGGCGCTCTCGGCGGCGTCGCCCAGGCCGGTCGAGGTCCCGTGCATGTTCACCGTGTCGATCTCGTCGCGGGCGATGCCGCTCGCGGCGAGCGCACGCTCCATCGCCAGGCGCGCCCCGAGGCCCTCGGGGTGCGGCGCGGTCATGTGGTGCGCATCGGCCGAGGCGCCGACCCCGGCGACCTCGGCGTAGATGCGCGCGCCGCGGGCGAGCGCCCGCTCGAGCGACTCGAGCACGAGCGCGCCGGCGCCCTCCCCCATCACGAAGCCGTCCCGAGTGGCGTCGAAGGGACGCGAGGCCGTCTCGGGCGAGTCGTTGCGGGTGGAGAGCGCGCGCGAGGCGGCGAACGCGCCGACGCCCAGTTCGCACATCGCCGCTTCGCTGCCGCCGCAGACGATCACGTCGGCCTCGCCGCGACGGATGGTGTGCAGGGCATCGGCGATGTTGTGGTTCCCGGTGGCGCAGGCCGAGACCACGGCATGGTTCGGACCGTGGAGACCGTAGCGCATCGCGATCAGGCCCGCCGCCATGTCGGGGATCATCATCGGCACGAAGAACGGCGACATCCGGCGGTGCCCGTCGTCGAACAGGCTCTTCGCGTTCTGCTGCACCGCCAGGATGCCGCCGAACCCGCTGCCGAACACGACACCGGCCTGCTCGCGCTCGTCGCGCGAGAGGGCGGCGAAGTCGATGCCGGCGTCCTCGACGGCCTCGATCGCCGCGACGAGCGCGTACTGGGCATAGGGGTCCATCCGGTTCGCCTGCTTGCGTCCGAGTCGAGCGATCGGGTCGAAGCCCTTGACCTCGCACGCGAACGTCGTGCTCCAGCCGGTGGCGTCGAACGACGTGATGGGCGCCGCGCCGCTCGTGCCGGCGACGAGCGCGTCCCAGAACGCGTCCACCGACAGCCCGAGCGGCGTGACGGCGCCCATGCCGGTGACGACGACGCGGGCCGAAGGGGGGAGCGAGGCGTGGTGGACGGCGGGGGGTCGAGCGTGGGGCGCGGAAGCCATGAGGGATACCTTATGACGACGAGCACACCGACGTGCACGGGCGCGTGACGCGTCGGGCCCTCGCTCAGGCGCCCGACCGGATGTCGTCCACCACGCCAGGACGCAGCTCGATCTCGCTGAACGTCGCCGTACAGGTGTCGCCCACGGGCGATTGCGTCGACAGACCGACGCGGCGACGGCCCCGCGAGCCGAGCGCGAAGAACCGGATCATCTCCCACACGCGGCCGTCGGTCGAGGCGTGGAAGGCGTACGCGGTGGGCATGACGGAGACGCGCAGCCACACGCTCTCGGCCTCCATCGTGAAGGCGTTGGCGTCGTCGGACAGGCCGCGCGTCACCACCGACACGACCATCGGCCGGCCGTCGGGTGAGCGCTCGAAGCAGAGCTTCGCCCACAGGTCGCGCGCCTGGTAGACCATCAGGACGCCGGCGTCGAAGGTGTCGGCGAAGTCCACCGCGACGCGCGCCTGCAACGTGGCCGGCGACGATACCGGCGTGAGCCAGACGGGGCTGTTCGCCTGCACCACCTCGGTCGAAGGGTCCACGAACCGGTCGGTGCGCGCCGGCGCCGTGAGCACGAGCGTCGACTGGTCGGGGCTGCGCCACGTGGTCACCGGCTCGAGCCAGGTGGCCGCCGTCGAGAACCCCTTCAGGACGGGTCCTTCGGCCGGAGGCGTCATCGTGTGCCTACCGCGGTACCGATGCGTGAGCGTTGCCCGTGCGTGACGACGCGAGCGTTGAACCGACGGAATACCGACATCTCGTACCTCCGGAAGGCCTTGCGCTTCAGGGTACCGCCTCGCACGCCCGCGGCCCCGCGGGAGTGCGCCGCGATCGCCGGATGCCGTTGCTACGATGAAGCACCGGCGCCAGAGCGCGCCTCAGGAAGCGAGCGACACCGATGCTCCGTCCCCTCCCGCCCGACCGGTTCGCATGCCTGCTCCCACTCGTCCACAGCGACCACCTCGAGCTGGTGCTCGAGGCCGTCGTCGCCGGCAACGCGCCCGGTCTCGTGTGGGCCGACGACGACGCCGCCCCGAGCGGCTTCCTGGTGTGGGATAAGGCGTACAACGTGTACGTCGGGTCCTCGCCGGAGGTTGCTGCGCCCGATGCCAGCCGTCGCAGCGCCTTCGGCCCCGCGGCGGCGCGGCTGCTGGCGACGGAGCTCGTGCCGGTCATGCAGCGGCGACGCCAGGACATCTTCTTGCTCACCTCGGACGATGATGCGCCGGCAGCGATGCTCGACGGCCTTGCGGAGCTCGAGCGGCGTGCCGTCGAGCGCGCCTTCTACCGCCGGCGGCCGGCGCCGGCGCCGCCGTGGCGCGACCGCGTGCCGGCCGATTGCTCGGTCAGGCGGATCGACGCCGAGCTGCTGGCGAGGCAGGACCTCCCGAACGTACAGCGCCTGCTCGACGAGATCGAACTCTGCTGGAACTCGGCCTCCGCGTTCCTGGAGGTCGGTTTCGGCTTCTGTCTGTTGCACGAGGAGACGCTCGTCTCGTGGTGCACCGGCGAGTACTTCAGCGTCGGGAAGTGCGGCATCGGCATCGAGACGGTCGAGTCTCACCAGCGTCGCGGCTACGCGACGCTCACGGCCAGCGCCTTCGTCGACCACTGCCTGGCCGAGGGTCGCACCGCCCATTGGGACTCCTGGGCGGCCAACGAGCCATCCATCCGCACGGCCGAGAAGCTGGGCTTCGAGCTCGTCGAACGGTACTCCACGCTCGTCTTCGACCTGCCCACCGCATGACCTCCCGCGCGTCACGGATCGCGGGAGCCCCATGCGGCGCCGTCAGGACGGGACGCTCACCCAGCCCTTGCTCCGGCCGCTCTCCAGGATCGCGCCCATGACCTGCATGTTGGCGACGGCGTCGCTGAGCGGCGTCGGGACGGGCGTGTCGTCCTGCACCGCCCGCGAGAACGCCTCCGCCTGCAGCGTGTACTGGTCGACGCGGTCGTAGAGCGTCTCGAACGTGCCGGCATCGGTCTCGTGCCAGAGCCGGCAGGGGCCGTCCTGCGGGGCGTTGAATGGGATCTCGATCTCCACGCGCCCCTCACTGCCGAACGCCTGCACGCTCTGGTAGCGCTGCAGCTGCGTGCCGCAGGTGAAGGTGGCGGTGCGGCCGTCGCCGAAGTCGAGCAAGGCGCTCACTAGCCGGTCGATGCCGAGCTCGGGGTCGTAGTCGACGCTCGCCACCACACGCGCGGGCTCGCGGCCGTACAGGAAGCGCGACAGCGACACGTCGTAGGAACCGATGTCCATCAGCCCTCCGCCACCCGCCTCGACCTGATTGCGGATGTTGGTGGGGTCGAGCTTGAAGTACGAGAAGTGCGAGTGGACGCTCTGCAGCCGCCCGATGGCTCCTTCGTCGACGAGCCGCTTCGCGTGGACCCACTGTGGATGGAAGCGGTACATGAACGCCTCCATCACCTTGAGGTGGGGGTGCGCCGCCGCCGCGGCGACCAGCCGCTCGGCGTCGGCGGCGTCCATGCCGATCGGCTTCTCGCACAGCACGTGCTTGCCGGCCTCCAGCGCGCGGATCGACCAGTCGACGTGGAGGTGGTTGGGGACGGGGACGTAGATGGCGTCGACATCGTCGTCGGCGAGCAGCGCCTCGTAGGAGCCGTGCGCGCGGGGGATGCGCAGCGAGGCGGCGGCCCGCTCGGCCGCGGCCGCGGTACGCGAGGCGATCGCCACCACGTCGACGTTCTCGGCCTTGAACATGGCGGGGATCACCTTGTCGAGTGCGATGCGGGCCGTGCTGAGGACGCCCCAACGGACGCGGTCGGACATGCGGTACCTCCAGATCGTGCCGCCACCAGGGTACCGCGGGCAGGGCGATGCTCGTCACCCTCCCGGGAGTGCTTCTCGTTCTAACCTATCGGGAGGGGACTCGCGGCCTCGTGCCCGGACCCGGTGAGAGGATGGCCACGCCAGGATGACGACGCCCCAGCCGCCACACGCAGGCGCGAGCGACACCCGCCCCAACCTCGTGATCGTCGATTGCCACGACCTCGGCCGGCACCTCGGCTGCTACGGCCACGCCACGGTGCCATCGGACGCGATCGACGCGTTCGCGGCCGACGGCGTCCTGTTCGATCAGGCGTACGCCACCGCGCCGCAGTGCTCTCCGAGCCGTGCCGCGCTCTACACGGGGCGCCATGCCCACGCCGTCGGCATGCTGGGCCTCGCTCACCCGCCCTTCGACTGGAAGCTGCACGCCGACGTGCGCCACCTAGCAAGCTACCTCTCCGCCGCCGGTTACGCGACCGCGCACGTGGGCGTGCAGCACGTCACCCGCGACACGCCCGAGCACATCCACGCGCTCGGTTTCGCGCAGCATGCCGCCTCGCACGCGGACGCCGCCACCACCGCGCAGGCGGCCGTCGACATCGTGCGCGCCGCCTCGGCCCCGTACTTCCTCAACGTCGGCTTCCTGGAGCCGCACCGGGACGCCACGGGTCGCTTCCACGACCAGCCGCCCGACGACACGCGCGGCACCGAGGTGCCACCGTACCTGCCCGACACGGCCGAGTCGAGGCAGGAGATGGCCGAGGTGCAGGGCGCCATCGCGGCGATGGACGCCGGCTTCGGCCGCATCCTCGACGCCGTCGCTGAGCGCGACGATCACCACGACACGTGGATCATCTTCACGACCGATCACGGCCTCGCCATGCCGCGGGCCAAGGCCACCATGTACGACTCGGGCATCGGCGTGGCGCTCGTGATGCGCTGGCCGGCTCGTTGCTTAGGCGGCGGACGACGGCTGCCCGCCCTCGTGAGCCACGTCGATCTCGTACCTACCGTCCTCGAGGGCCTCGGCCTGGAGGCGCCCGACACGCTGCACGGGCGCAGCCTCTGGCCGCTGCTCCGCGGAGAGCGCCCGAAGCACAACGAGGCCGTGTTCGCAGAGAAGACGTTCCACACCGCGTACGAGCCGCAGCGGGCCGTGCGGACGGAGCGGTACAAGCTGATCGCGAACCTCGAGGTCGACATCATGAACGTGCCGGCCGACGTGCTGCGATCCCCGATCACCCCGCAGATGATCGACGAGATCGTGCGCGAGCGGCCACCGCTCGAGCTCTACGACCTCACCGCCGATCCCGAGGAGCGGCACAACCGGATCGACGACGAGGAGCTCGCCGAGGTCGCGGCCGAGCTGAAGTTCGAGTTGGTCCAGTGGATGAAGCGCACCGACGATCCCATCCTCCGCGGCCCGGTCCCGTCACCGTACCGGCACGCCGCGTTCGCCGCATTGGGGGTGAGCGACTTGGCCATGTAGGCAGCATCGTGGCGAACGACGGCTCTCGGATTGCGGTGGCGCATACGTTCATCTCGACGCATTCCGGGGAGACTGCCGGAGAGGCACAACGGTCATGGGGGGGCAGTACCCGCCACAGGCCCGTCTCGAAGAAACGAGGTTCGCG
>SKWV01000360.1 GCA_007128755.1 Trueperaceae bacterium | reverse complement strand
GTGATCGCCTGCATCTCGACCAAGTCGATCATCCCGAGGAAGTGGTCCTCGGCGCCCATCGGCCACTGCACCGCGACGGCGTTGGCGCCGAGGCGCTCCTCCATCGAGTCGATGACGAGCTGGAAGTCGGCGCCGGTCTTGTCCATCTTGTTGGCGAAGGCGATGCGAGGCACGCGGTACTTGTCCGCCTGCCGCCACACCGTCTCGGACTGCGGCTCGACGCCCTGGCTGGCGTCGAACACCGCGACCGCGCCGTCGAGCACGCGCATGGAGCGCTCGACCTCGATCGTGAAGTCCACGTGCCCGGGCGTGTCGATGATGTTGATGCGCATCTCGCGCCAGAAGGCCTGCGTCACCGCCGACGTGATGGTGATGCCGCGTTCCTTCTCCTGCTCCATCCAGTCCATCTGCGAGGCGCCTTCGTGCGTCTCGCCGGTCTTGTGGATGCGCCCGGTGTAGAACAGGATCCGCTCCGTCAACGTCGTCTTGCCGGCGTCGATGTGAGCCGCGATCCCGATGTTCCGGGTCATCTGGAGGTCGATCAGTGTCTGCGTGGCCATGTCCTGGTTCTCCCGCCGCCTACCATCGGTAGTGCGCGTAGGCGCGGTTGGCCTCGGCCATGCGCTCGATGTCTTCCTTCTTCTTGACGGCGCCGCCGCGGCCACCGGCCGCGTCGAGCAGCTCGCCCGCCACGCGCTCGACGGCCGTGCGCTCGGGCCGCGCGTTGGAGGCCGCCACCAGCCAGCGCAGGCTGAGGCTCTGCGACCGGCGCGGGTTCAGTTCGACCGGCACCTGGTAGGTGGACCCACCGACGCGGCGGCTGCGGACCTCGATGCGCGGACGCACGTTGTCGACGGCCTGCCGGAAGACCTTCAGCGGCTCTTGGCCGCTGCGCTCCTGGATGAGTCGGCACGAACCGTAGAAGATACGGCTGCCGAGGTTCTTCTTCCCATCGCGCATCAGCTTGTTCACGAAGGCCGTGACCGTCGTATCGCTGTACACCAGGTCGGGCTCGAGTTGGCGGATCTCTGCTCGTCTACGACGTCCCATGCCTGCTCCCTTACGCCTTCTTCGGCTTCTTGGTGCCGTACTTCGAACGGCCCTGGTTGCGCTGCACGTACCGACCGACGCCGACGCCTTGGGTGTCGAGCGCGCCACGAACGATGTGGTACCGGACGCCCGGCAGGTCCTTGACACGGCCGCCTCGGATGAGGACGACGGAGTGCTCCTGGAGGTTGTGCTTCTCGCCCGGGATGTAGGCCGTGACCTCGTACCCCGTCGAGAGGCGGACACGCGCGATCTTGCGCAGCGCCGAGTTGGGCTTCTTGGGGGTCTGGGTCTTGACGACCGTGCAGACACCGCGGCGCTGCGGGCCGCCCTTGAGTGCGGGCACCTTGGACTTCTTGGCGGGCTTCTGCCGGCCCTTGCGGAGCAGTTGGTTGACGGTTGGCAAGCCTGATCAACTCCCTCGTTGAGCGTCCGGTGGCGTCGCGCTCTCGCGGCGCAGCCGGCGAAGCCCCTCGCGGGGCAGTCCGTCCCGTGGATCGGCTCGCCGAGGGATCGCTGCCCCATCGGCGAGGATGATGACTCGAGGTCGCGTGCTGGTCTTCCGTGAGAGCCTCTGAACCACGAGGACTTTGCGGACCGCGCACAACCATGCGCCCCCCGTACCCGATCGCTGCCGGGCAGGGGGTCCCAAACCGACCGAGTATAGAACGCCGGAGGGGCTGAAGGCAAGCCCTGGCCGACGAAGCCGCTACAGCAGCCAGACCCGTTCGAAGGGCCCGAGCACGATCTCGCCGGACGACACGTCGAGGAAGCGGCTCTCGAGCTGATCGAAGGGCTGCCGCAGCACCCGCCCCGCGAGGACCTCGGCCGGCACCACCTGGGCGTGCTCGCTGAAGTTGTAGAGCGACACGAGCGTCCCCAGGGGGTGGCGGCGCAGCGTGGCGAACACGTGCGGGTTGTGCGCGTCGACGATCTCGGTCGGGTACGTGGCGTGCAGGTGCGGCGTGCGCTTGCGCGCGCGCAGGATGTTCTGCACGCCGGCGTAGACGCGCGCCTCCACGCTGCCGGGCAGCAGCCGCCGGGCGGCGGCGTCCCAGTCCATCCTGGGGCGGTGCATCCAGCGGTTGTCGGTGGCGTGATCGGGATCCTTCTGGTAGCCGTGGTCGTTGCGCATGCCGAGCTCGTCGCCCATGTAGATGAGCGGCAGGCCCGCGAAGCCGGCGATCAGCGCGTGTCCGAGCAGGATGCGCTCGATCGACAGCGTCACCAAGTGCTCGTCGCGCGCCTCGAGCGCCGCCTCGAGCCCCGCGAGGCTGGCGAACGCCCCGGAGATCCTGCGGTCACCGGTCTGGGGGTTGTACTGGAACACCGCCCCGCGGGCGTGCGACCCGGGGAACTGGCCCGAGTAGTAGTCCGACAGGAACTGGCGATGCCCGTACCCCGACAGGCCGACGGCGGCGGCGTCCTCGTCCGTGATCGCCCAGCCGATGTCGTCGTGACCGCGGATGTAGCACCCCCAGGCGATGGACGGCGGCGTCGGCGGGAAGGCGCCCAGCGCGTGCGTCATCAGCCGGGTGTCGCGGCTCGCCAGCGCCGACCAGAACTGCACCATGAGGCTGTTGTGGTAGGCGATGTTGGCGACCTTGCCGTAGCGCCGGCCGGTGCCGAAGTAGTGGATCAGGTCCGACGGCGAGACGATCGCCTCGGCCTTGTGCGCCACCGCGGGCGTCGCGATCTTCGAGGCCGCGCGCAGGGCCTGCAGCAGGTCGTGGACCTCGGACTGGTTCTGGCAGTCGGTGCCGAGGCGCTTCCACAGGAACGCGACGGCGTCCATCCGGAAGACCTCGACGCCGAGGTTGGCGAGGTGCCCCATGATGTCGACGACCTCGAGGAAGACCTCGGGGTTCGACCAGTCGAGGTCCCACTGGTAGTCGTTGAAGGTGGTCCACACCCAGCGCCCCATCGGCTCGATCCAGGTGAAGTTGCCGGGGGCGAAGTCGGGGAACACCTCGGGCAGGGTCCGCTCGTAGGCGTCGGGCATCTCGCGGTCGGGGAAGGTGTAGAAGTAGTCGCGGTAGCGCCCGGCGCCGTCGACCGCCGCGCGCGCCCACGGGTGCGTGTCGGCGCAGTGGTTGAGCACGAGATCGATGCAGACCGAGATGCCGCGCTCGCGGAAGGCGTCGCAGAGCACCCGGAGGTCGTCGATCTCGCCCAGGCGCGGGTCGACGTCGCGGTAGTCGGCGATCGCGTAGCCGCCGTCGTTCTCGCCCTCGCGCGGCCGCAGCACGTACATCAGGTGGACGTACGTCACGCCGAGCCCGGCGACGTAGTCGAGGTGCTCGAGCGTGGCGCGGAGGGTGCCGGCGAAGCGCTCGACGTAGAAGACGTACCCCACCATCGACTCGCGCTGGAACCAGTCGGGCGTCAGGTCGCGTTCGATGTCGAGGAGCTTGAGCTCTTCGGGCCGGTCGCGGTACTGCCGGGCCATGGCGCACACGAGCCGCGTCACGAAGTCGGTGAAGTCGGGGCGGCGGCCGTAGACCGGCACGAGGCCGTCGTAGAGGTTCTGGAAGTAGCGCTCGAGCCGCAGCAGGAACAGGTGCCGGTCGCGCGGCGCGACCCCCTCGAGGATGGGCTCCACGGCGGCGGCGGTGTGCTCGAAGAGCGGCGCCGCTTCGGGCGAGAGGAAGAGCGCGTTCTGCATGCGCCCCTCAGCCCCCGCGTCCCGGCGGGCTCAGCAGGGCACGGGCCGCGCGGACGCGGCCGTCCGCGCTCGCGGCGTCGGCAGCCAGCACGCTCACGTGCCCCATCTTCCGCCCCGGCCGCGCCTCCGTCTTGCCGTAGAGGTGGAGGTGCACGCCCGGGCGCGCGAGGAGCGGCGCCCAATCGGGCTCGCCGTCGGACCAGAGGTCGCCCAGCAGGTTGGCCATCGCCCCGGCGCTGCGCAGCGCGGTGGAGCCGAGCGGGAGGCCGCACACGGCGCGCAGGAGCTGCTCGAACTGGTCGGTCTCGGCGGCCTCGATCGTCACGTGCCCGGAGTTGTGGGGCCGCGGGGCGATCTCGTTGACCAGCAGCTCGCCCGCCGTCGTGAGGAAGCACTCGATGCAGGCGAGCCCGACGAGGTCGAGCCCCTCGGCCACCCGCACGGCGATGGCCGCGGCCGCGGCGGCGACGTCGGCGCTCACGCGCGCCGGCACGACGGTGACGTCGAGGACGTGCCGCTCGTGGGCGTTCTCGAAGGGTGGGTAGATGGCGACCTCGCCGCCGACGCCGCGCGCGACGATGACCGACAGCTCGAGCGCGAGGTCGACGCGGCGCTCGAGCACGCAGGTGCCCCGCGCCAGCAGCGCCAGCGCCTCCGCCCGGACGCCGCTGGCGTCGCCGAGCGCGTCCGGGATGCCGACCTGCCCCTTGCCGTCGTAGCCGAGGGTCGCGCTCTTGAGCACGGCGGGCGTGCCCACGTGCGCCAGCGCGGCGTCCAGCTCGGCGGCGTCGCTCACGACCTCGAACGCGGTGACGTCGACGCCCAGCTCGCGCAGGAAGCGCTTCTCGAGCGCGCGATGCTGCGTGATGCGCAGCACCTCCGGCCCGGGACGCACCGGGACCCGCTCCTGGAGGCGCTCGAGGGTCGCGGCGGGCAGGTTCTCGAACTCCAGCGCGACCACGTCGACGCCCGCCGCGAAGCGCTCCAGCGCCGCCGCGTCGTCGTAGGGGCGGCAGACCACCTCGTCGGCCAAGGCGAACGCCGGGCTGCCTTCGTCCGGACACCAGACGCTCACGCGGTAACCGAGACGCCGGGCGGCGGCGGCCAGCATCCTCCCGAGCTGCCCGCCGCCGAGCACGCCCAGGGTCGCCCCGGGCAGGATCGCCGAGGGGCGGGCGGTGGTGGACGCGTGGGGCTCAGGGACGCTCATCGGCGGAAGGAGGCGCTCGGCAGCACGCTCGCCTCGGCCGCCTCGGTCTGGGCGCGACGGTAGGCGACGAGCCGCTCCCGCAGGTCGGGACGGTGGAGGGCGAGCACCGCCGCGGCCAGCAGCGCGGCGTTGACCGCGCCGGCCTCGCCGATGGCGAGCGTTCCCACGGGGACGCCGCGCGGCATCTGCACGATCGACAGCAACGAGTCGAGCCCGGAGAGCGCCCGGCTCCGCACCGGCACGCCGAACACCGGCAGGTGCGTGTAGGCGGCGAGCATGCCGGGCAGGTGCGCCGCGCCGCCGGCGCCGGCCACGATGACCTGGACGCCCGCCGCCTCGGCGCCCTGCGCCACGTCGCGCAGCCGATCGGGCGTCCGGTGCGCCGACACGACCATGCACTCGTGCGCCACCTCGAGCGCGTCGAGCGTCTCGTCGGCGTGGCGCATCGTCTCCCAGTCGCTGCTCGAGCCCATCACGACCGCGACCAGCGCGGTGGGTCGATCGTTCATGGCGTCTCCTCCGTCGCGGCGCCCTCGGTGGCGCGCCGCAAGCGATCCAGGATGGCGGTCCAGCCGGGGCCGATCGGCACCTCGGCGATCCAGAGCTCGCGCACCCCGCCATCCTCCGCCCGCCGCAGCGTGGCGTAGAGCTCCCGAGCGTACCCGTCGGCGTCGTCGGGCAGGGCCCAGGCGCACGCCGCGTCGGTCGGCACGCTGCGCGGGTGGATCACGCCCACCCCCTCGGGCACGCGCCGGAGCGCGTCGGCGGACACGATACGCGCCGGGACGCGGGGGGCGTAGTGACGGGCGAGGGAGCCCGGGACCCGCGGCGCTGTCGCCGCCGGCGGGCCGACGCGCGCACCGAGGACCTCCTCGAGCGC
>SKWV01000116.1 GCA_007128755.1 Trueperaceae bacterium | reverse complement strand
GCGTCCTCGTAGCGGCCCGCCAGGAACGCGCCGTGGCCGAGGGAGTTGAGGCAGTTGCTCCGCCCGAGCGCGTCGTCGGCCCGCACGTAGGCGGCGAGCGCCTCCTGGCAGAGCGCCTCGGCCTCCGAGTGCGCCCCGCGCTTCGCGGCGAACATCGCGAGGAAGTGGAGGGCGCGGCCGCTGCCAGCGAGGTCACCGGCGGTGCGGGATGCCTCGAGCGCCTCGCGGCAGAGCTCCGGCGGGCGCACGCGCTCGCCCTGCACGTGCAGCACCATCGCCAGCGAAGCGGCCGTCCTCGCCGCCTCCGCCGCGGGGCTGTGCGTTCGGAAGGCGTCGAGGCTCGCCGCCAGCAGCTCGGCCGCGAGGTCGTTCTCGCCGAGGCGATGGCAGGCCCAGCCGCGGTACGCCCGGGCGCGCGCCACGAACGGCTTCACGCCCGGCGTCGCCTCGCTCGCGAAGGCACGCTCGGCCGTGTCCCCCATGCGTCGGGCGTCGCGGAACAGACCGCTCCGCTCGAGGTACGTGCACAGGCCAGCGAGCATCCTCGTTGCCGACACGAGATCGCGTACGCACAGTGCGTGCTCCCACGCCGCGCGGACGTTCGGGAGCTCCGCCTCGATCGCCCGCAGCGGCGCTCCCGGCGCGGGGCCCGAGAAGGCGGGCTCGTGCTCCGCCACGAACGCCGCGTAGTAGCGTCGGTAGCGTTCGCCGACCCGTGCGTGCTGGTCGGGATCGGCGGCGAGCCGCTCCAGCGCGAACTGCCGAACGACCTCGTGCAGTTCGTAGCGGCCCCGCACGACCCGCAGGAGCGACGCGTCGGCCAGGCGCAGCAGCGCGTGCAGGTCGGCGTGGGCCACGGCGACGGCAGCGTCACGCGTGAACGACCCCCGGAAGTGGGCCAGGTCGAGCAGGATCCGGCGGTTCGTCTCGTCGAGCGATCGCCAGGAGCGCTCGAACACCGTGCGGAGCGAGCGGTGGCGGGCGGGGGCGCCCGTGTCGGCCCGCAGGAAGTCGGGGTCGCGCTCGATCTCGTCTGCGATCTCGCTGCAGCTCAAGAGACGCGTCCAGGACGCCGCCAGCTCGATGCCCAGCGGCAGCCCGCCGAGGCTGCGGCAGATCCGCGCCACCGCCTCGAGGTCGGCCTCTCCGTCGATCGTCCGCGACCCTGCGCGGCGGGCGGCCTGGATGAACATGTCGACGGCGCCGAAGGAGCGGAGCGCGTCGAGCCGGAGGACGGGGTGCCCGGGACGCGGCGTCTCCAGTCCCGGCACCTCGTAGACCCACTCGCCGACCACGCCCAGGCGCTCCCGCGACGTCACCAGCAGCTTCGCCCGAGCGGTGCGTTCGACCAGTTCCGCCAGGAAGTCGCGAGCCTCGACGACGGCCTCGAACGCATCGACCACCACGAGCCGCGCTCCCTCGGCCACGTGTCGCACCACGTCGCCGGCGACGCGGGTCGGGTCGCGCGAGCCGAGCTCCAGCGCCCTCGCGAAGGCGGCCGGGACGTGGCGTGCGTCGTCGAGCTCCTGCAGCGGCACGTACGCCACGCCGTCTGCGAACGACGACGACAGCCCGCCTGCGACGGCGACGCCGAGGCGCGTCTTGCCGATGCCGCCCGGGCCCATGAGGGTCACGAGGCGGACGTCGGGGCGCCCCAGGAGCTCGCGCACCTCGGTCACCTCGCGCTCGCGGCCGACGAAGGGCGTCGCGGCATGTCGGATCGTGTCGTGGGGCCCGAGCACCGCCGCCGGAGCCGGTCCGGTAGCGGCGAGCAGCCGCACCGACTCGATCAACGACCTCGTCTCCTCGAGCGGCTCCAGCCGCAGCTCGCTGCGGAGCGTCGACCGGAACGTCGCGTAGGCCGCCAACGCGTCCGGTGCCCGCTGCGCGGCCGCGGCGAGGCGAACGAAGCTCTGCAGGACGCGCTCGTCCAGCGGGTCCGAATCGAGCACGCGGGCCGCGGCATCTGCAGCCTCGGCGTAGCGCTCCTCCCCGGCCAGATCGTCGATGGCCTTCAGGCTCGCCTCGCGCCACAGGCCGTGCAGCAGCGCCTGCTCGGTCTCCAGCCAGTTCGCGAACTCGGCGGACGCCGTCCAGTCGGTGCCGGCCAGCAGCGGCCCGCCGTAGCTCGTCAGCGCGTCGCCCCAGCGCCGCTCGCGGAACGCCGCGAGGAACGCCTGGACGTCGCAGCCGCCGCGCCAGCGCACGCGGTCGCCCTCAGACTCGATCCCGGAGCCGTAGGCCGTGCGACGCGCCTTGTGCAGATGCCAGCGCAGGAGCTTGCGAGCTGCGGCCTCGTCCGCGTGCGGCCAGAGGAGCCCGATCAGCTCGGCGCGCGACACCCAGTCGCCACGGATCGCCAGGAACGCCGACAGGACGGAACCGAGCGTGTCGGGGAGGATGATCACGTCGGTGTCGGAGAGGACCTCGGCCCTGCCCAAGGCCTTCATCTCGACCATGCTGCGCCGACCGTACCACGTCGGGCACGGCGGCCCGCCGGCCGCCGTCGGCGGGCCGCGGGGCTTCACGATCCGCTCGCATCCGGAGCCACGCCTCCTCACCGGATACGACGGAGAGCGCGGAGGGGATGGTCCCCTCCGCGCTCTGGCTCGATGCCTCTTTGCGGCCTCGGTGCATGCGGTGACGGTTACGGCAGCCGCACGGTTCCCGACACGTTGCCCGAGAAGGTGTTGCTGCCCTCGGTCGCAGGGTTGATGGAGGTGCCGGCGGCGTTCGTCACGTCACCGTCGTTCGCGATGTAGATGCCCCAGCCGCCGCTGTCGTTGAAGGCGCTGTTGGTCACCGCGACCCTCGAGAAGCTGTCGACGAACAGGTTCGTGGCCCTGCCATCGTTGATGACGCTCCACGTGCGCCCGGCATTCTCCAACGTGACGAAGTCGAGCGCGTTCTGGGTGCTGTTCGACGAGATGCCCACGCCGCGCCAGTCGTTCGGGTTGCCCGAGGCGCTGGTGAACACGATGCGATCGGCGTTCGTCCCTTGGGCGCGCAGGGCACCGCTGTTGACGCGCAGGCCGGAGCTCGCGTCGAACTCCAGGGTCGTGCCTGGATCGATCGTGATCAGCGCGCCGGAATCGTTGATGAAGTGGTTGTCGAAGAAGCGGTACGGCACGTCGACCTGTCGCCAGGTGGCGCTGCTGCGCAGGTCGCCGCCGGAGAACACACGGATGTGCTGCGCGCCCGCGCGGGCGTTGAGCGAGAAGACGTTCCCGGCACCGATCGAGCCGAGCTGCTGCGACGTGATACGCATCGCAGCGCGCTCGTTGTCATCGAAGGTGTTGTCCGTGAACGCGCTCAGCACGCTCGAACCGGCGTTCGCGTAGAGGCCGACACCGTTGTTGCCGGCCGTCGCGAAGGTCGAGTTCGTGATCGCCACCGTGCCGTTCGTGCCGATGAAGAGGTTCGTGGCGTTGCTGCCGTTGATGACGCTCCACGTGCGGCCCGCGTTCTCCAGCACCGCGTGATCGAGGAGGTTCTGGCTGCTGTTCGAGAAGATGCCCAGGCCGCGCCAGTCGTTCGGGTCACCCGTGGCGCTCGTGAAGGTCACCGGCGCGTTGCTCGCACCCTCGGCCCGCAAGGCGCCCGCGTTCACGGCGAAGCCGGAGCTGCTGTCGAACTCGAGCGTCGCACCCGCCTCGATCGTGATGACGGCACCGACGTCGTCGATGACGTGGTTCCCGAAGAGGCGGTAGGGCACGTCAGCAGCCGGCCACGTCGCGCTCGCGCGCAGGTCGCCGTCGGTCGCCACCCGGATGTGCTTGGCGCCCGGCCGCGCCCGGCCGTCGAGGTCGAACACGTTGCCCGACCCGATCTGGCCAAGCTGGTGCGACGTGATGCGCATGGCGGCGAGCTCGTTGTCGTCGAAGCGGTTGTTCTCGAAGGCAACCAACTCGCTCGTCCGCGCCGCCGCGTACAGGCCGACGCCGTTGCTCCCCGCCGTGCGGAAGGTCGAGTTCGTGATCGCCGCGCGCCCCACCGGGCCCAGGTACAGGTTCGTCGCGTTGCTGCCGTTGATGACGCTCCACGTCCGCCCGGCGTTCTCCATCACCACGTGATTCAGCACGTTGGAGGCGCTGCTCGTGAAGATCCCCACGCCGCGCCAGCCGTTCGAGTCACCCGACATGCTCCGGAAGGTGATCGGGTTCGTCGCCGTGCCCTCGGCTCGCAACGACCCGCCGTCGGCGACGCGCAGCCCGGCGCTCGTGCCGAACTCGAGCACCGCGCCGGGCAGCAGCGTCAAGGCCGCCGACACCGTCACGTTGGACGTCACGTGGTAGCAATCGAGCGGCAATGTGGTCGTGACCACGATGTCTTCCGTCAGCGGCGTGGCGGCGGCGCAGTTCACGGTCACGGGGTCGTCGGCGAGCACGGTGACCGTCGCGGATCCCGACCGCGACGGGTCGACGTCGCTGGTCGCGGTGATGACCGCCGTACCGGCGCTCACGCCGTTCACGACGCCGGCGGTATCGACCGTCGCCACCGACGGCGTTCCGCTCGACCAGGTGACGGCCTGGGAGACACCGGCGCTCCCTGTGACGGTGGCGCTCGCGGTGGTCGAGCCGTCGACCGAGATGGTCGAGCTGGCGAGGGTGACGCTCACGCTGTCGACGGTCGGCGTGGTCGGCGGCGTGATCGTGGTCGTGCCGCCGCCGCACGCGGCGAGGACGAGGCCGAGCAAGATGACTGAGAGGGCGATGTGCAACCGATGTCTGTTCATGTGTGCTCCAGTGCGAAGAAGGGCGGGGGACGAAGGCGATCGATGCGTGGCTGAGACCACGATGAGGCGGTCATGGCAACTGTAAGGCGAGCGCGTTTGCGAGCCGTTGGCACCCTCGACGATGCGTCGCACGGCTGTGGCGCCGGGTGCCGCGGCCGCGTCACGCCTCCTCGATGTCGACCTCGACCCAGCGGAAGGTGGCCCGCAGCGCGTAGGCCAGGCGCTGCACCTCGACCCGCGGCCCGGTGACCCGCACGAGCACCATGTCGCGAGCGGGATCGGGCGCGACATCGTCGAGGCGCGTCTCGGGGTAGTTGCCTCCCTCGGCGAGCGCGAAGTCGAGTAAGCGCTTCACGCCGCCGCACAGCGCCGGCTGTGCCGGGCCGAGGGCGATCGCTAGCGAAGCTCGTGCTGCTTGCATCCGCGTGCCATGGCGCAAGAAGGATCGGACGGACGGAACGGACGCATGCCACTCCTCTCGTCGCACGGTCGGGCTGCCGAAGCCTACGGATCATGCGTTGGCGTCGCGTTGGCGCCACCTGTCGCCTCGAGCCACACCGGGCAGGCGAGCGCGCGCCGTTCGCGCGAGGTGCGCTCAGCCCACGGTCACGTCCTCACGTCGGAACTCCCGCACCCCCGTGCGCACGATGCGCATCATCGCCTCGCACTGCGGGTCCGGGCACATCACGTGATCGTCGCTGCTCATCCAGTCGTGCTCGTCGGTGACGCGCTGCTTGGCAGGCAGGAGCGGCAGCACGGCGGCGAGCGCGTACATGCTGAAGGTCTTCCCCGCCGGGATGCTGATGTTCTCGCCCGACACCTCGAAATAATCACCAACGTGATGGTTGCATACCGCCTCGAGGCCCGGCTTCACCGCGACGATCTCGACGCGCAGGTCGTAGAGCGTGAAGCGCCGCTCGCTCCCGGCCGTCACGCGGCGCCCTCGTTGAGGCCGTACTTCATGATGCGGCCGTGCGGTCCGGTCCGGTCGCGCTCGAGCTCGAACACCGCACCCGGCACCTCCGGGAACGTCGCACGCAGCCGGCCCAAGCGCTGCGCCTCGTCGCCGCCCAGCGGGAGCGCCTCG
>SKWV01000261.1 GCA_007128755.1 Trueperaceae bacterium | reverse complement strand
CGCCGCGCCCCGCCGTGCGTCTGGCTACAGCCGCGGGTCGAGCGCGTCGCGCAGCGCGTCGCCCACCAGGTTGAAGCCGAACACGACCAACATGATCGCGAGCCCGGGGAACGTGGCCACGTGCGGAGCGACGGCCAAGTACTCGCGCCCGCGGGAGAGCATGAGGCCCCACTCCGGCTGCGGCGGTTGCGCGCCCAGGCCGAGGAACCCGAGCCCCGCCGCGAACAGGATCGCCACGGCCATCTGCAGGCTCGACTGGACGATGATGGGCGCGAGCGTGTTCGGGACCACGTGGCGGAAGAGCGTCGACATCCGACCGCGACCGAGCGCCCCCGCGGCCTCCACGAACTCCCGGTTCTTGACGGAGAGCACCGAGCCCCGCACCAGACGCGCGTAGATCGGGATCGATGCGATCCCGACCGCGATCATGAGGTTCTCGAGTCCGACCCCGAACGTGGCGACCAGCACGATCGCCAGCAGGATGCCCGGGAAGGCGAGGAGCGTGTCGATCAGCCGCTGCACGATCATGTCGGTCGCACCGCCGAAGAAGCCGCTGACGGCCCCGATCGGTACGCCGACGCCGACGCCGATCGCGATCGAGATCAGGCCGATGAACATCGAGATCCAGGCACCGTGCACCAGCCGCGAGAAGATGTCGCGCCCTTGTTCGTCGGTACCGAGCAGGTGGAACCTGACGGGACCATCGACCCCGAAGAGGCGGACGTTGCTCCGCAGGAGGCCGCCGAACCACTCCCAGGCGGGACCGCGGACCAGGAGCCGTACGGGGTACGCCTCGTCGGTGTCGACTTGGAGGCCGAGCGCCGGGGAACGCGTGACCGGGTGCACCCAGAGCCCGAACTGCCCCTCGGGACCCGTCAGGCTGACGCCGGTCCCGGGCGGCACGTAGCTCGCCCGCAGGTTCTGCTGGGTGGGCGAGTAGGGAGCGATGAAGGGCGCGAACATCACGACCAGCAGGAAGAACCCGATGATCAAGAAGCCGAGCTTGGCGAGATGGCTGGCGAAGAGCCTACGACGCCAGCGCGGCTTGCGCTGCACCGGGCGAGCCGTGGCGGCCGGCGGGATGGGCGTGTCAGTCATAGCGGATCCTGGGGTCGATGAACCCGTAGATGAGGTCGACGACCAGGTTCACGAGCACGAACGAGACCGCGATCAGGAGCACGGAGCCCTGCACGACGGGGTAATCGCGCGCCCGGATCGAGTCGACGAGCAGCCGACCGATTCCCGGCCAGGTGAAGACGGTCTCGGTGATCACCGCGCCGGCGAGGAGCGCACCGAACTGGAGGCCGACCACCGTGATCACGGGGACCATGGCGTTGCGCAACGCGTGCTTCAGCACGACGCTCCTGTCAGGGAGTCCCTTCGCCCTGGCCGTGCGCACGAAGTCCTGGTTGAGCACCTCGAGCATGGATGACCGGGTCATGCGCGCGATGATGGCGGTGCTGGAGAGCCCGAGCGTGATCGCCGGGAGCACCAGGTGCGACCACGTCCCCCGCCCAGCGACGGGGAACCACCCCAGTTGCACCGAGAAGATCAGGATGGCGAGCAAGCCGAACCAGAACACCGGCATGGAGACGCCGAGCAGGGCGATGAACGTCACGCCGAAGTCGAGCGGGCTGTTCGGCCGCAGGGCGGAGATCACTCCCGCCGGGATGCCGACCAGGAGCGCCACCACGATCGCCGCGAGCGCCAACTCGAGGGTGTTGGGGAAGAACGTCCGCAGGTCGGTGGTGACGAGCCTGTTCGTGCGCGTCGAGCGTCCCAGGTCGCCCTGGACGAGCCCGCCGATGAAGCGCCCGAACTGTTCGGGTAGGGAACGGTCGAGCCCGAAGCGCTCGCGCGCCCGTTCGATGACCTCGGGGCTGGCGAACTCGCCCGCGAGCAGCACGGCGGGATCGCCCGGAGCGAGGCGCACCATGGAGAAGACGATGATCAGCACCCCGATGAGGGTGGGGATGGAGATCAGGATCCGCCGGAGCGTGTACTGGAGCAAGACTCACCTCGGAGCGCCGAGATTCAGGGCGGGCTTCAGGGCCCATAGGTAGCGTCACCACCGGGGCGGCGCCGTACGCTGACAAAATAGTACGTCACGAAGGCGGCACCGGCGCACCACTCGGGTGCGCCGGTGCCGATTCACGTGCTCAGTCGAGCGAGGCCTGAGTGGCCAAGAAGCGCTCGGTCGGGTGGATGATGAAGCCTTGGACGTTGTCGCGGACGGCGACGACCTGGCTCTCGCTGTAGAGGAAGAGCCACGGCGCGTCGTTCCAGATGATCTGCTGCGCGTCGGCGTAGAGCTGCTGGCGCAACGAGGGATCGGGGCTGGTGCGGGCCGCATCGAGCAGGTCGTCGACGACGGCGTTGCTGTAGAAGGCGCGGTTCGGGTTGGGCGCCTGGCTGCTGTGGAACAGGGCGTAGAGGCCGTAGTCGGCGTCGCCGGTCACGGTGCCCCAGCCGAGGAGCGCCATCGGCACGTACGTGTCTGCGGCCGGCTGAGCCGTGGCGACGAGGTACGCGGCCCAGTCGATGCTGGTGATCTCCGCGTTCACGCCGACCTCGGCGAGCTGACCCTGGATGGCCTCGGCCACCTGGATGTCCTGCGGGTAGCGACCGGTCGGGCTCCAGAGCTCGATCGTGAGGCCGTCGGCGTAACCGGCTTCCGCGAGGAGTTCACGGGCGCGCTCGGGGTCGTACGCGTAGGGGCCGACCGGCGTGTAGCCGAAGATGCCGGGGGCGACGGGCGCGTCGCTCGCGCGGGCGGCGCCGCCCATCACGAACTCGACGATCAGCTCCTTGTCGACGGCGTAGTTGATCGCTTGGCGAACGCGAACGTCGTCGAACGGCTCCATGAGGTGGTTGAAGTAGACGTAGATGGTGCGCACGCCCGAGACGTTCTCGACCGTGACGTTCGGGTTCGCGTCGATACGCGCGACGTCCTGCGGCGGGACGCGGACGGCGACGTGCGCCTCACCGGTCTCGACGAGGGCCATGCGCGTCGTGTCTTCGGGAACGGTCAGGAACCGCACCCCGGAGACGCCCGGGAGCTCGCCCCAGTAGTCGTCGAAGCGGGTCAGATCGAGCCGCTCGCCGCGCTGCCAGTTGTCGAGCTGGAACGGACCCGTGCCCACCGGGTTCTCGGGGAAGTCCTCACCGAACTCGGCCACGACGTCGGGGTGCACGATCGCGGTGGAGTTGTGCGTGAGGTGCGCGAGGAACGGAGCGAAGGTGTCGGACAGGCGGAACTCGATGGTGTGATCGTCGATGACCACCATCTCGTCGATCCGGTTCAGGAGGAAGGCGAACGTGAACGCCAGATCCGGATCGGTGAAGCGCTCCATGCTGCCCTTGACGACCTCTGCCGTGAGCGGTGCGCCGTTGTGGAAGACGACGTCGTCACGGAGCGTGAGCGTCCAGGTCAGGCCGTCTTCCGACATCTCGGCGCCGGTGGCCAGGAGCGGGACGATCTCGCCCTCGGGCGTGAGGTCGTAGAGCGTCTCGTAGATGTGGCTGAGCACGGTGGCGGTAGGCGAATCCGTCGAGTTGTGCGGATCGAGGGTCACCGCGTCGGTCCCTTGTGCGATGACGATGGTCTGGGCGACCGCCGTCGTGAGCGTGAAGGCGACCAACAGGGCGATCGCTAGGCGTAGCGTGCTTCGAAGCATACGTTCCCCTTTCGACTTGCCGTTCGTGCCGCTGTGAACTCGTGCCTTACACGTCACGTGTGGAACGTGGCGGTGGTGACCGAGCCTCCGTCATGTCGACTGCCCAGCGCACGATCTCGCGCCGAAGCGTCGCTTGAGAGGCTACCCATCCCCGAGGCTTCGTCCACTGGCGTGAACGGCTGAACATGATTGTAGTACGACAGCGCCTGCTGTCCACTGCAACCGACCGAATCCACGTGCTGGCTGCTGCCGCTCCTGCCCATGCTCGCTGCAACCGCACGGCAACCGGCTGAGGCCGAACATCTGAATTCCGCGCGGACGCACGTCACAACGAGCCAAGGAGCGATCATGACCAAGAAACAAGTGGGCGTCGCCGTCGACGCGTCTCATGCGAACTACGAGAAGGTCATCGAGGAGGTCTTGACCTCTGCCGGCCTCCTCACGCCGGACGGCCCGGTCCAGTACCTCGCCCGAGTGATCCTCGACTTCCCGCTCACGTGGGCCATCGCTCGGCTCGAGCGCGCCGACAGCGTCATGAGGGCACGGACGCTGGTGGCGACGCAGGCGACCCACCCGGTCTACCTCGACTGCCTCGCCAGCTACCACGTCGCCGGCGTCGTCACGAGCACGGACGAACCCGCCATCCTGAGCGGCGTGTACGCGGCCGCCACGGCCCAGAAGACGTACCAGTGGCGATCGGGCCTCACCTACATGGAACTCCGGGTCACCAGGCTGCTGCTTCAGGGGCGCGACACCCGAGCCGCCGCCACCGCCCTCAGCATCTCGACCAAGACCATCAACGCGCACGTGTCGAACATCCTCTGTAAGTTGGGGTACGAGAACCGGGCGCAGTACGTCGCGCACCTGCTGGGGAGCTTCGAGGTGGGGGCGGAGGATCGGCCGGCCGTCTCGCCGGGCGAAGAAGGGGGCCCCGTCGAGAGCTGATCCCGCCAACGCGAGGTGAGCGCGGCTCCAGCAAGAAGGTCGGAGCCGCGCTCGTCGCATGCATGGTGGCAGGCGTCGACCGCCTGGGCGCACGAGCGAGAGCATGTTCGTAGCCGTCCACTCGACCGCGTCGCGGGCAGGCTCGTCTCGTTGCGTCGGACCGTCGATCCACCGGGAAGCGAGGCGCCGGCGGGCGACAGTGGTAGGGTCCGGGGTGCCCGATTACCTCTTCGAGCTGTACGTCGCCGGTACCGGCATCCGCTCGCGCGCGGCGGTCGAGACCCTCACGACCATGTGCGACGAGCGGCTCGCGGGTCGTTACGGCCTCGAGGTCATCGACGTGCTCGTCGATCCCGAGCGTGCCGAGCGGGCCAAGATCCTCGCGACGCCGACGCTGCTCCGGCGGAAGCCCGCCCCGGACATCCGAATCATCGGCGACCTGACGCTGACCCGAAGCGTGCTCGCCAAGCTCGGAGTGCCAGCCGCGGGCGCACATCCGGTGGGAGAGGTTGATGGCAATGCGTGAGACGCCCCTGGCGATGACGACCATGACCAAGAGGTCGACCGGCATCCCCGGTCTCGACAGCATCACCAGGGGAGGCTTACCTGCAGGGCGAGCGGTCGTGGTTGCCGGGACGGCCGGCAGCGGAAAGACCGTGTTGGCGGCGCAGTTCCTTCGGGGAGGCATCCAGGTAGGCGAGCCCGGCGTGTTCGTGACCTGTGAGGAGTCTCCAGCGAACATCCGCGACAACGTCAGAGGGTTCGATTGGGACGTCGCGACGTGGGAGGTGGCCGGCTCGTGGACGTTCGTCGATGCCACGCGCTCGCTGGACGGCACGACGATGCAGGCGGGATCGTACGATCTCGAGGCCCTCATGGCTCGCATCGAGGCTGCCGTCACCCGATCGGGTGCCACCCGCGTCGTCGTCGATTCACTCGACGGCCTGTTCGACCAGTTCAGCCCGGACGTACACTTCCGGAACGAGCTGCACCGCGTCATCGGGCGGCTCGCCGACCTCGGCGTCACCACGCTTCTCACGACCGAACGCGGCAGCGATTATGGTGCGCTGTCGCGCCGGGGCGTCGAAGAGTTCGTGACCGACAACCTGATCCTGCTCCGCAACGTGCTCACGGCCGAGAAGCGTCGGCGCACCATCGAGATCGTCAAGTTCCGCGGCACCGGCCACGGGACCGGCGAGTTCGGCTTCTCCATCAACGGCTCCGG
>SKWV01000267.1 GCA_007128755.1 Trueperaceae bacterium | reverse complement strand
GAGATCTGGATCCTGGTGGGCTCGGTGGCCGTGAAGGTGATGCCTTCGGGCGGCTCGAACACGACCGGGTGCGAGAAGCCGAGCGCGAGCTCGAGCGTCTGGCCCTTCATGACGCAGCGGTAGCCGACGCCGTGGATCTCGAGCCGCTTGGTGTAGCCCTCGGTCACGCCGATGATGGCGTTGGCGATGAGCGAGCGGGCGAGGCCGTGCTGCGCACGATCGTCGCGCTTGTCGCTGGGGCGCGTGACGATGGCCTCGGCGCCCTCGACGCTCACGCCGAGCCGGGGGCTGAACTCGACCTCGAGCGTGCCCTTGGGACCCGTGACGGTGACGTGGCCCTCGCGGATCGTCAACTCGACGCCGGCGGGGATGGGGATGGGGGAACGGCCGATGCGGCTCATGTCACCACACCTCGCAGATCACTTCGCCGCCGACGCGTTTGCGGCGAGCGTCGCGGTCGACCATCAGGCCCTGCTGCGTGCTGATCACGGCGATCCCGAGCCCGCCGCGCACGACGGGGACGGCGGTCGCCTTCGCGTACGCGCGCCGGCCGGGCTTGGAGACGCGGGTGAGCTTGTGGATGACGCTGGTGCGGCGCGGCCCGTACTTGAGGCCGATGCGGAGCACGGGGTGACCGTTGGCGCCCGTGACGCTCTCCACGGACTTGAGGTACCCCTCCTGCACGAGGATCTGGGCCAAGGCGAGCTTGAACTTGCTGCTCGGCACGTCCACGTGGGCGGCGGCGATGGCCGCGCCGTTGCGGATGCGCGTGAGCATGTCGGCAATGGTGTCTGTGTTCATGTCTCCTCTTTCGGGGATGGTCTCAGACCAAAGCGGCCTGATCATCTCCCCTGGAATGTTCCGTCTCGGCTGTGCTTACCAGCTGGCCTTGGTGACGCCGGGCAGGTAGCCCTTGTGGGCCATCTCCCGCATGCAGATCCGGCACAGGCCGAAGTCCCGCATGTACCCTCGGGCACGTCCGCAGCGGCTGCAGCGGTTGACTTGCCGGACCGCGAACTTCGCGGTGCGCTTGGACTTCGCGATGTGAGCGCTGGTCGCCATGGTGCTCCTTACTTCCTGAACGGCATCCCGAGGAGCTCCAGCAGGCTGCGAGCCTCCTCGTCGTTGGTGGCGGACGTGACGATCGTGATGTCCATGCCCCTGGTGGCATCGACCTGATCGAACGAGATCTCGGGGAACACCAGTTGCTCGCGCAGCCCGAGGCTGTAGTTGCCGCGGCCGTCGAAGGCGTTGGCGCTGATGCCGCGGAAGTCGCGCACGCGCGGCAGCGTCACGTTGATGAGCTTGTCGAGGAAGGCCCACATGCGCTCGCCGCGCAGCGTGACCTTGAGCCCGATGGGCATGCCGGCCCGCAGCTTGAAGTTCGAGACCGACTTCTTCGCCTTGGTGATCACCGGCCGCTGGAGCGTGATGGTGGCGAGCTCCTTGCTGGCCTTCTCGAGCACCTTGCTGTCGTCCTTGGCTTCGCCGAGACCCATGTTGACCACGATCTTCTCGACCTTGGGCACGGCCATGACGTTGGGGTAACCGTGCCGCTCGGTCAGCTGCGGCACGACGTCGCGATAGCGACGCTTGATGGGGAGGTCGACCTTCTGCATCGTCACACTCTCACTCGTCCAGGACCGCGCCGGACTTGACGCTGATACGGACCTTGCGCCCCTCGGCGTTCAGGCCACTGCGGACGCGGGTCGGTTCGCCCGTCGTCGGGTCGACCAGGCGCACGTTGCTGGCGTGCAAGGCCGCCTCTTGTTCCTTGAAGCCCCCGCGGGGGTTCTGCTGCGTCGGCTTCTGAGCCTTCTTGATGATGTTGACGTTCTTGACGAGGACGCGCTGCTTGTCGTGCATGACCTGCAGCACCTCGCCCTCGGCACCACGGTGCTTGCCCGACATCACTCGGACGGTGTCACCGCGCTTGAGGCGGAGCTTGGCCGGAGCCTTGGCCTTCGCCATCAGAGCACCTCCGGGGCGAGCGAGACGATGCGCATGAAGCGCTTCTCGCGGAGCTCACGTGCGACGGGTCCGAAGACTCGCGTGCCGCGCGGCTCGTTCTGGGGGTTGATGAGGACCGCGGCGTTGGAGTCGAAACGGATCGACGATCCATCGGAGCGGTTGATCTCCTTCTTGGTGCGGACGATCACGGCTTTGACCACGTCGCCCTTCTTGACGGCGCCGTGCGGGATCGCGTCCTTGACGGCCGCGACGATGATGTCCCCGACACCGCCGACGAACTGCTGACCGGTCCCCAGCACACGGATGCACTGGATACGGCGGGCGCCGGAGTTGTCGGCCACATCGAGGTAGGTCTCTTGTTGGATCATCGGGTGCTCCTCGTCGGCCTCAGCCGCGTGCCTTCTCGAGCAACCGCGTGACGACGAAGCGCTTCCGGCGGCTGATCGGGCGGGCGGCCGTGATCTCGACGACGTCACCGACGCCGTAGACGTTTTCCTCGTCGTGCGCGAGGTACTTCTTGGAGAGCGTGACGACCTTGCCGTAGAGCGGGTGCTTCATGCGCCGCTCGACGCTGACCGTCACGGTCTTGTGGGCGGCGTCGCTCGTGACCCGTCCCTGGAGGACCTTCTTCACTGCCCCTGCTCCTTCTCGCGCGCGACGGTGAGGAGGCGCGCGATCTCACGCTTGGCGGCGCGGATGCGGCGGGGGTTGCCCGCCTGGCCGACGGCCGCCTGGAAGCGGAGGTCCATGAGCTCCTCGCGGCGCTCCGCGACGGCTTCGACGATCTCTTCGGCGTTCAGGTTGCGTGCCTCATTGGGCTTCATCGTAGACCTCGCGCGCGACCATCTTGACCTTGATGGGGAGCTTGTGACCGGCGAGGCGGAAGGCCTCCTTGGCCTGGTCCTCGGTCACGTTGGCGACCTCGAACAGGATGCGGCCCGGCTTGACGACGGCGACCCAGTACTCGACGGCCCCCTTGCCCTTCCCCATCCGGACCTCTTGGGGCTTCTTGGTGACGGGCTTGTCGGGGAACACGCGGATGTAGATCTTGCCGCCACGACGGAAGTAGCGGCTCATGGTGATACGGCAGGCCTCGATCTGGTTCGACTTGATCCAGGCGGGCTCCATCGCCACGAGACCGTAGTCACCGAAGGCGACGTAGTCGCCACCCTTGGTGTCGCCGGTCATGCGGCCCCGCATCTGCTTGCGGTACTTGACGCGCTTCGGGAGCAACATGGCCTAGCGGTCCTTCCGGGCACGCGGGCGCGCGCCGCCGGGGGTCGAGGGGCTGGCGCCCGCGCCGTCACGGCCGGTCGGCTTGCCACCGGGTCCGTCGCGGCGACGCGCCTGCGGGCGGCGACGGCGACCGCGCTTGTCCTCTTCGGCGCGGGGGCGGGGCAGCACGGCGCGGCCGCGGGTGCGGTCGCCGACGATCTCACCGTGGAAGACCCAGACCTTGACGCCGATGATGCCGTACGTGGTCTTGGCGGAGGCGGTGCCGTAGTCGATGTCGGCGCGGAGCGTCTGCAGCGGCACGCGGCCGTCGGCGTACCACTCGGGGCGCGCCTGCTCGGTGCCGCCCAGGCGACCGGAGCAGCGGATCTTGACGCCCTTGGCGCCCGCTTCCATCGTGCGCTGCACGGCCTGCTTCATCGCGCGCCGGAAGGCGAAGCGACGCTCGAGCTGCTCGGCGATGCGGTGCGCGACCAGGGTGGCGTTGGTGGTGGCGTTCGCCACTTCCTGCACGTTCACCGCGATCGTGCCGGCGACCTTGCCGTCGAGCTTGGTGCGAAGCGCCTTGATCGACTCGCCGCCACGGCCGATGACGACCCCGGGCTTCGCCGTGTGGATCGTGATGTTGATGTTGTGGGCGGCCCGCTCGATGTCGATGGTGCTGATGCCCGCGCGGCCGACGTCTTCGTGCACGGCCTCGCGGATCATCTCGTCCTCCCGGAGGAGGGCGGGGTAGGCCTTGGTGTTGGCGTACCAGCGCGCTGACGAAACCTTGTTGACTCCGAGACGGAACCCCAGCGGGTTGATCTTATTTCCCACGGCGTTCCTCCAGGGTGATCGAGATATGACACGTGCGCTTGCGCAGCAGGTCGGCGCGGCCGCGGGCTCGCGGCAGGAAACGCTTCAGCGTCGGGCCGGGCCCGACCTGGATCATCGAGACGTAGAGCGTGTCCTCGAACATGTCGTGGTTGTTGACCGCGTTCGCCTTGGCGCTCCGCAGCAGCTTGAGCAGCGGGAAGGCCGCCCGGCGGTCGGTGAACTTGAGGATGTCCTCGGCCTCGGCGACGTTCTTGCCGCGGATGAGGTCGGCGACCAGGCGCGTCTTGCGCGGCGTGGAGCGGAGCATGCGGAGGCTGGCGTTGGCGACGGCCATGGTCCTCAGCCCTTCCGGCCGGCGCCGTGACCGCGGAAGGTGCGCGTCGGCGAGAACTCGCCGAGCTTGTGCCCGACCATGTTCTCCTGGACGAAGACCGGCACGTGCTGGCGTCCGTTGTAGACGCCGATCGTGTGGCCCACCATCTCGGGGATGACGGTGCTGCGGCGGCTCCACGTCTTGATGACGCGGCGGTCGCTGGTGGTGTTGGCGGCGTCGACCTTCTTCAACAGGTGCTCGTCGACGAACGGCCCCTTCTTGACGCTACGAGGCATGGCTCACTTCTCCTTCCGACGACGAACGATGAAGCGGGCCGAGACCTTCTTGCGGTCCCTCGTCTTGAGCCCCTTCGCCTGTTGACCCCATGGGCTGACCGGAGGACGCCCGCCCGTCGAGCGGCCTTCGCCGCCGCCGTGGGGGTGATCGACCGGGTTCATGGAGCGGCCACGGTTGTGCGGCTTGCGGCCCATCCAGCGCGTGCGGCCCGCCTTGCCGTACACGATGTTCTTGTGCTCGGCGTTGCCGACGCTGCCGACCGTCGCGTAGCACTCGCCGTGCACGCGCCGGAGCTCGCCCGAGGGGAGCCTGACGGTGACGTAGGCGGAGTCGGGATCGCGGCCCTGGATCTGGACGCTGGTGCCCGCGCTGCGCGCGAGCTGCGCGCCCTTGCCCGGGACGAGCTCGAGCGAGTGGATGATCGAGCCGACCGGCACGAAGCGGAGCGGCATGGCGTTGCCGACGATCGGCTCCGCGTCGGGTCCGGCGACGATCCGGCTGCCGACCACCAGCTTCTCGGGCGCGAGCACGTAGCGCTTCTCGCCGTCGAGGTAGTGGAGCAGAGCGATGTTGGCGCTGCGGTTGGGATCGTACTCGATGCCCGCGACCTTCGCGGGGATCCCTTCCTTGTCGCGCCGCTTGAAGTCGATGATGCGGTAGCGCCGCTTGTGGCCGCCGCCGCGGAACCGCGACGTGATGCGGCCCTTGTGGTTGCGCCCGCCGGTGCGGTGCTTCGGCGCGAGCAGCGACTTCTCCGGCTCGCTCTTCGTGACCTCGGCGAAGTCCGACGTGGTCATGAAGCGACGGGAGGGGGTGTAGGGTCTGTATTTCTTGGTAGGCATGATCCCTCCCTTAGGTGAGGCCTTCGAGCTGTTGGATGCGTTGACCCTCGGCGAGGGTGACGATGGCCTTCTTGCGCGCGGCGGTGCGACCGACGTACTTGCCGAGACGCTTCTCCTTGCTGCGCACGTTCTGCATGTTGATCTTCACCACCTGCACGTTGAAGACCCGCTCGACCGCGCTCTTGACCTGCGACCGGTTGGCGTGCGGGTGGACGAAGAACGAATACTTGCCCACCGCGATGATGTTGACGGCCTTCTCGGAGAGCACGGGACGGAGGAGGATGTCGTGCGGGTTCATTCCTCTTCTCCTTCCAGGAACAGCGCGGCGTCGGCGATGATCCGATCGTGACGGAGGATGTCGTAGACGTTGAGCCCGCG